>JAISQV010000140.1 GCA_031273985.1 Spirochaetaceae bacterium
CCGCCATTGCCTCGGCCGGCGAGTCCTGGCTCCTCTGTGATTCGAGTAAATTCGGCTCCGCTTCCATGGTGAGCTTTGCCTCTCTTGACGCTTTTGCGGGGCTTATTACCGACAGCGGCCTTGACGAAAGGCTGCGGGGGGAATTAACCGCCGCCGGGGTAAAGGTGTTGATTGCGGAGGCCGGGAGCAGGTAAGCCCCTTCCCCGTAATGCTTACCCTTGAGTCAAGCGCAGTGCCTGCTTTGCCCCGTGCCTTGTATTTGTACACAATTATTCGGCATCAACATTATATGCGGGTTCGCTTTCTGCTGCCAGTAAATCATTATATTCTTGTTCATATCCTGTATTGTATATATGATTTTCTACATCATAAATAGTTTCTTTGATTTCCTTTACACAGTCCGTAAGCTTCTTTTTTATTTCCTTTCCCCAAAACCTGATAACAGTCCAGCCCAGGTTTTCAAGTTTCTTTTCATTCTCATTGTCCCGCGCTATATTACGTTCAATTTTCCGAACCCAATAATCCCTGTTTGTTTTAATCTGCTCTTTCTTATCTTCCCAATCCCTGCCATGCCATAATTCGCCGTCACAAAAAACGGCTATTTTATGTTTTGTTATGGCAATATCCGGTTTTCCCGGCAATTTATTATAACTTTTCCGGTAACGGACGCCTTCATTCCACAAGGCTTTTCGCAGCAAAACTTCTATAGATGTATTCTTGCTCTTGATACGGGACATACATTTATGACGCTGTTCCGGGGTTAATACATCCATGGAGCCCTGTATTGTATACGATGGCATAGATTTATACAAGCGATGATTCTTTATACACGGCCCGCTGCCCCGCCAGGTCTTGCCCGCCGGAGGCGGGCTTGCGCAAGGGATAGGAGGGGTGCCCGAAGGGCAGACCCGGTGTGAAACACCGGGGCCGGAGCGAAGCGGAGCCCCGCATAGCCCGGTCCCCGGCGCGTTAGCGGCGGGGATGCGCCCTTCTTATTACCTATTCCCGCTCCTCCCCGGATACCGGGATGGGGTATTCGCCGGTGAAGCAGCCGAGGCAGTAGGAGTCCTCTTCCCCGGCATCGAGGGAGTCGAGGAGGCCCGCCACGGAGATGAAGGCCAGGCTGTCCGCGCCGAGGGACGCGCAGAGTTCCGTGACGCTGGAGCCGTTGCTGATCAGGCCGCGGCGGTGGGGGGTGTCTATGCCGAAGTAGCAGGGGCAGCGGACCGGCGGGGAGCAGACCCGGAAGTGCACTTCCCGCGCGCCGGCTTCCCGGAGTATGGATACGAGGCGCCTTGAGGTGGTGCCCCGCACGATGGAGTCGTCGATGACCACGACGCGCTTGCCCCGCACCTCGCTGGCGATGACATTGTGCTTCACCGAGACGGCCCGCTCGCGTACGGCCTGGTTGGGGGCTATGAAGGTGCGGCCCACGTATTTGCTTTTTACGATGCCCACGCCGAAGGGGGTTCCCGTGGCCCGGCCGTAGCCTATGGCGGCGGGTACGCCGGAGTCCGGGACGCCTATCACCAGGTCGGCCACCACGGCGGCCTCCCGGCCCAGGATCTGCCCCGCCCGGACCCGCGCCCCGTACACGTCCACGCCGTCTATGATGCTGTCGGGCCGGGCAAAGTAGACGTACTCGAAGGCGCAGACGGCCCGCCGGGTTTTTTCGCTGAACGTGAAGGAGAGGACCTGCTCCCTGTTGATGATCACCACTTCGCCGGGCTCCACGTCCCGGAGGAATTTCCCGCCCACGGCGTCTATGGCGCAGCTTTCGCTGGCGAGCACCCAGCCTCCGTCTATCTCCCCCATGCAGAGGGGGCGTATCCCGTTGGGGTCCCTGGCCCCCACCAGGGCGTCGCCGGTGAGGACGAGGAGCGCGTAGGAACCCTTGATAAACTTGATGGTGTCGGTGATGGACTTTTCAAGGCCCTTCTTGTAGTTCTTGGCTATGAGGTTGACAATGACTTCGCTGTCGCTGGAGGAAGTAAAACTGATCCCCGCGTCTTCCAGCAGCTCCCGGACCACGTCGGCGTTGGTCAGGGTGCCGTTGTGGGCCACCGCGATGGAGCCGAGTTTGAAGCGGCTTACAAAGGGCTGGGCATTTTCTATGACGCTGCCGCCGGAGGTGGAGTAGCGCACATGGCCTATGGCGGCGGAGCCGGGCAGCTCTTCTATCACGCCGGGGCTAAAGACTTCCCCCACGAGCCCCATGCCCTTGCGGCACTCGATGTTCCCGTCCCGTACCGCCGCTATGCCCGCGCTTTCCTGCCCCCGGTGCTGGAGGGAAAAGAGCCCGTAGTAAACCAGGGGCGCCATGTCCCTGAGCGGGTCCGTGCTGAACATCCCGAAGACCCCGCATTCTTCGTGGAGTTTATCGTCCCTATCGTCCCGCTCTGTTTCCGCTTCCATCTCCGCCTTCATCCCGCCTCCCCCTGGCTAGCACACAGTGCATTGAAAATGCGGATAAACCGGAAGAATTGTTAACCGCTTTCCCGCTATGGAACCAAGGGAAAGTAGACCACACGGAAAACACGGACTCTTTGTTCAAAATTCCCTCTTCGTCCGTGAAGTCTGTGTTGTCCGTGGTTAATATTCTTCCCATCTTATTCACAGTTTAATTACAGACTCTGCACTAACCCTCTATGCGGCTAAGAATTTCGCTGTAGGCTTCCCTTACATTGCCCAGGTCCCGGCGAAAGCGATCCTTGTCAAGTTTTTCGTTGGTCCGCGCGTCCCAGAAGCGGCAGGTATCCGGGGAAATTTCATCGGCCAGCACCAGCGCGCCCGCCGTCTCTCCCCCCAGGGTTTTTCCGAATTCAAGCTTGAAGTCGATGAGCCGTATCCCCCGCTCCCGGAAAAAGGCGCTCAACAGATCGTTGACCCTGAAGGAGAGCGTCCGTATCGCTTCGATCTCCTCAAAAGTCGCGGCCCCTATCGCCACGGCGTGGTAGTCGTTGATCAGCGGGTCTCCCAGCGCGTCATCCTTGTAGGAAAGCTCGAACACCGTCGTCCCAAGCTCCCGCCCCTCGGCAAGCCCTAGGCGCTTTGCCATGGACCCCGCAGCCACATTGCGGATGATCACCTCCAGGGGGATGATCCGCAGCTTCCGGCAGAGCTGGTCCCGGTCGTTGAGCCGCGCCACAAAGTGAGTCGGCACCCCTCCCGCTTCCAGCAGGCCGAAGAGCCCCGTGCTTATCGCATTGTTCAGGATGCCCTTGTCTTCGATCTGCCCCTTCTTCTCGCCGTTAAAAGCCGTGGCGTCATCCTTGTAGTGGATGATCACCAGCTCCTCGGGGCCCTGCCAGCCCTCCACGGCGTAGACCTTCTTGGCCTTCCCCTCGTAGAGTTCAGCGCCCCGCTTCAGGTCTGCCGGATCAACCGGCAGCGTTACCGCGCTCACCATTCCACCTCCGCGCCAAGGGCAAAAGCCGCCCTCATCTCCTCCCGCCGGGCCGCGAGCCGCTCCCGCAGATCGCCGTACTTCAGGGCAAGAATCTCGCAGGCCAGCCACGCGGCGTTGGCCGCATTGTCCAGCCCCACCGTGGCCACCGGAACGGGCCGGGGCATCTGCACCATGGAAAGCAGCGCGTCCAGACCGCCGAGGGCCCCGGAACTGATGGGCACGCCAATGACGGGAATCAGGGTCCGGCTTGCGATAACCCCCGGAAGATGCGCCGCCAGCCCCGCGCCGGCGATGATCACCTCGACCCCCTCGGCCTCAAGGCGCTTCACCGTCTCGTCCAGCAGCTCCGGCGTCCGGTGCGCGGAGACAATGCGGGCGGCACAGTCCACCCCCAGGTCCCGGAAAACCTCCGCGGCCTTCCGCATCACCGCCTTGTCCGACTCGGATCCAAAAATGATGGCCCCTTTCACGCCCCAACCCTAGCACGGAGCGCCGGGTCAGGACAAGGGGAGGGGGGAGTGAGGGGGCCGAGCCCCCTGAAGAACCCGCTAAGAACTCGCTTGCGCGGGGGAGGGTTCGCGGGGGAGAGCCTCCTCGGGCCTGCGGCCCTGCGGGGTCTTCCGCTACCCCCGCTACGGGGAGAGCAGGAAGGGCAACCGCAGGTTGTCCATGCAGAAATTTGGCCTGCTCCGGCGTAGAAAAATTCCCCGTTTGCCATAAGTACCCTCCGCCTTTAGGCGGTGGAGTGCGCCGCGGCCCCCCGTAACGCCCCCCCATCCCCCCACGATGAAGCTCAGCCAGCAGGCAATCCACACTTTCCTTTCCTTATCCTCAGGCCTCAGCGGAAAAGTGCAAATTTTTCGCGTTCCATTAAAGCAAAACCCCGGATCAAACCCTATATATAGATGGACCAATTGCCGGTGGGCGAAACCCGGCGGACAAATTATAGTAGTAGAAGGAGGAGTTGCCCATGTCAGATTCCACACAGTCCCGGAACCCCGGACGTATAACCACTCCCGAAGAATATTGGGAGCAACTGATGGAGGACAAGCGGGAAAGGAAGGAGGCGGAGGCGCACTTGAGAGCCCTCTTTGCGGAAACGGACCGGCAGATGAAAGAAAGTATAAAAGAGACGGACCGGAGGATACAAGAGACGGACCGCTTGCTGCAGGAAACGCTTCTGGGCATGAAAGAGACGGACAAAAGGATGAAAGAGACGGACCGGCTGGTGGGCCGCCTGGGAAACCGCTTCGGGGAACTCGCGGAGCACCTCGTGGTGCCCAACCTCAAGGAAAAGTTCAACGCGTTGGGCTACCGCTTTGATTACACCTCCACCAATGTCGAAGTGGCCGTGGAGGGCCGGCTTGTCGCGGAGATAGACGTACTTCTGGAGAACGGGGAATATGCGCTGGCGGTGGAGATCAAGTCAAAGCCGGTGCTGAAGG
>JAISQV010000159.1 GCA_031273985.1 Spirochaetaceae bacterium
CAGCAGGCTCCGCCGGGGCCGGGGGCTCTACCGCCGGAGGCGGCGTTGGCACTGCGGGCGGCGCTTCCACGAGAGGCGGCGCTTCTGCCACGGGGGGCGCTTCCGCCGCCGGCACAGCGGGCGGCGCTTCCGCTGCGGGCAAGCCCGCCTGAGGCGGCCGGGCAGGGGCCCGCCGCCTCAGGGGTTCCCCCCGAATCGGGACGAGGGGGCTTGACGCCGGCCTCCCCGCAAGCGGCGCTTCCGCGACAGGCGGGGCTTCCGTAACAGGGGCTGGCTCCACGAAGGGCGGCGCAGCAGGCTCCGCCGGGGCCGGGGGCTCTACCGCCGGAGGCGGCGTTGGCACTGCGGGCGGCGCTTCCACAGGCGGCGGGGCAGGGGAGCTTAGGGGAAAGGCGGCAACCCGGAGCTCCGTGTCCATAAGCGCAAAACGGGAAGACTCGGCGGCGGCGGCAGTATCCCTGCCGGTGATTAGGACCAGTACCTTGGGGCGCGGCCCCGGCAGGGCGGCAATGTAGGCTCCGGCAAAGTCCAGCGCCGCGTTCAGGTCCGGGCCTGAGGGCTCAATGGGGTAGAGGAGGTGCATCCTCCCCACGATGGTTTCCACATCCCCCACACCCTCTACCCGGCGCGCAAGTTCCAGCCGCGCCCCGCCGGCGAAAGAGAGAAGGTGAAAGGTGTCCCCGATGCGGAGATATTCCTTCAGCAGGGGGCCGGTAGCATAGTCCAGCATGGCCCGGTAGTGGGGGGACATGGCGGAGGAGACATCCACGAGAAGGATCAGATCCGCCGCGGCGGTATCTTCGGCGAATCCTGAAAAACCGGTGCAAAACCAAAGAAGCAAAAACCAGAAAAGTCTTTTCATGTCCTAAAAAGTCGCTGCGCTGATCCCCTGAACGGTGTAAGAAATCTTTTCATCGTTAATGGAAAACACGAAGCGCTCCCCCGCTTTCTTGTTGAGCATCGCGCCGCCGAAGGGTGAAAGGTAGGAAATAACCTTGTTGTCGGGATCCGATTCCCAGGGCCCCAGTATGGTGTATTCTTCCTCTTCCCCCGTGGAATTGTTGAGGAGCCGCACCTTCGTCCCGAAGGACACGCGGTTTGCGTTGACCGAGGCAGGATCAAAAAGCTGCGCCCGGTCTATCTCGTCCTTGAGCTTTGCCACGGTGGAGTTGAGAATATCCTGTTTTTCCTTGGCCGCCTTGTACTCGGCGTTTTCCCGCAGGTCCCCCAGGGAGAGGGCAAAGGCAATATCCTTTGAATTTGCCGGAACCTCCACCTCCATGATGTGATTAAGCTGCCGCTGCTTCTCATTATACTTGGACAGGGTAACCATGAGGCCCCTGGTAACCAGGGTCTTCTCCGTGTCGCCAAAGAAGTGAAAATCAGGATATTTGTCCACAATGCGGGAACGGAGCTTCATCTTGTCCGCCGGATCGAGGTCCTTTACGTCGCTGATATAGGTGAACAATCTCAGAATGGCATCGGTGTCGGCGCCGTCGATAAACGAGGCGAGGGCCTCGTCCCTGAACAGAATCCCGTGAACCTGCCGGTTTATTTTCCTGTTTTCCGTGGTGTCCCGGTGGTTTTCAATTTCCCGGTAGCTGATGTCCAGAATATGAATAAGGGTGATGAGGAGCTTTTCCTCCGAAATACCCGCCCTGGCAAACCAGGGGGTGTTGACGGCATTCTTGTAGAGCCAGACCACCGCTTCCCGGTAGTCGCGGTAGTTTTCAAAACAGGTACGGACCATGGCGGTAAGTTCCTCCTCCTTACCCTCTCTTTCCAGGCTGGCTATGATGGAGGACGTGAGGGACCAGGGGAAGAGTTTGATGTAAATATCGGGCCACGAGGGAATGAGGAGCTTGATATGCGAAAGGAATTCCTCCCGAAGCTTCGCCTCCTTGAGGCCGAGAAACACCGCCGGTATATCCTCTATGCCGTTGAACAGCTCGGGAAAACTCAACTGCGGCGCCCCCAGCTGGGGATAGCGGCCCGCCAGATCCTTTAACAGGAGATAGGAGGCCACAACCTGCTCGGTAACCTGACTGTAGGAGCGCAGAAAGGCGGTAAAATAGGTGTGCATCTCGATAAAGTAATCCGAATCCAGCTCCACATCCTTTTCCGCTACAAAACTGCGCAGCGTCTGAACCCGCTCGAAAAAACCCCGCTCGGCCTTGAACTCATTGTAGAGTTTCTCGTCCCGGCTCACCGGCCGCTCCCGGACGGTGAAGAGGTCTATATTCGCCGGGCTTACCCCCAGGGAAGGATCCGTCCTGAGCACGTCCCGGGCCCGGGTGTTCCAGTTGGTCCACTCACCGGCGCTGAGCACCGAAGGCACCAGCTCCGCCTTTATCCGCTTAATGTCGCAGGAATTCCCAAAACTCCGTATTACCGTCTTAAGCGCCCATTCGGGATCGTTTTTTACCTTTTCGTGGAGCTTTTCCTTCTTCCATATCGCCTTGAGCACCCAGATATGATCCTTCGCCAGGGTTTGCAGGGCGTTCACCGCCATCTTGAGGGACATGGAGTGGTCCCGCTGTTTGGAAAAATCGATGACAATATCATCGCCCTGAATCCGGGCTATCCTGCCCACTCCCCAGGTACGGTGGTAGACAAAATTTCCCTTGTCAAAGGCAATGTGCTTTTCAAAATCCTGAATCGCCTCGTGGACATTCCGGTAACTCTGGTTGAGATTCGATATACGGATATACTCCTCAAGCTGGCTGTGGGCCGCGTACTTTTCCCGGAAACATCCGGTTATTTCCTGCCGGGCCCGGGAATCGCGCTCGTTGTACTGGAGTATGGATTTAAGAATGTCTATGGCCGTATCAATATCGTTTCGCTTTCTGCAGGAAGTGTAGACATCTTCCAGAAGCGCCACCGCCTTGTCCTGACTGATATTCTTGGCGATCCGCTTCTGCACATGAAGAAAGAAATCGATTTCCTCGGGACAGTAATCAAGCAATTTTGCCCAGATCTCCCGGACATTGGTAAACTGCTGCTTGTTGATATAGCGGTGGAGGGCCTTCTTGTAGTAATCCACCGCCTCATCGCTTTTTCCCTGCCTTTCCGCGTTCTCCGCCAGGGACTTGGCGAGATCCGCCTCCTCGTAATCCGCCTTGACGAGCCGCTCCCAGATGCCGGTAACCCGGTCTTCCTCATCGTCGTTCTTGTAACAGTCGGCCAGGGTGCGCAGGGCAAACTTCGATTCCCCGTAGTCCAGAATACGCTCGCAGAGATACTTGACAATGCTCACCTTGTGGTTGTCCACAAAGATCGTTACCAGGCTTACCAGCGAAGAATCGTCGATGATCTGACGGGAAAGGTTGATCATTCCCGAAAGGTACAGGGCAATGATGCTGTTTTTGGTATGGGAAAGATGCTCGTCGCAGGCCTTCTTGATCTCGTCGTAGAGCCGCTTCTCCAGGGCATCCTTCAGGAGTTCGTCAAGCTCCCGGAACTGATGTTCGGAATAATTGCTGAGCGTGGCCCTGGTCCATTTCTCCTCATTCAGCATATCCAGCACGGTCTTGACCAGGGGCGCCGATTCGGCGGGCGCCGCGTCTACATCAACTTCAACCTCGACATCTACATCAGACATATTGAATCTCCTGACAGAAAAAATTGCATCAATGCACGGGACGGCGCGGCTCCGTATCCCGGGGCCCGGACCGCCGCTCTGCGGCATTCCGATCTACCTGATCCGTTCATGAATCTCAGGATCGATAATTTTTATCTTGAGCATGGTCTCTTCGATAAGGCCCGGATCCGCCCGGACATTTTCATAATGATCCAGAAGCCAGAGGTAACGGTTGATCAGCCGGGGCACGAGGAGGGCCGCGTTCTCCGGGCGGCTTCGCACTTCGTTTTCCAGCGAAAAGATCGACTGCTTCAGTCTCCCCAGCTCCACGGGCTTCAACTCCCGCTTCACCGTGAAAACCCCGAAAATGCACCCGTATATGGGCATCCACTCGCTGAGTTCCCGGCCCGAATAGCCCAGGTCCGTGACCCGGTCCCGGAGCCTCAGGATCATCTCGGATTCCATGGACCTGAGATCCACCCCCTGGGGATCGGCAAAGAAGGCTTCCCGGAAAAAAACCTTGGCCTTGATCGAATCCTCCAGCAGCGCATTGACATCGGCCAGCTCCGAAAGGGTTTCCCCGTCGTCCCGCTTGAACTTCCAGGCCTGCTGAAGGTATTTCAGGGCCAGATCGTAGTTTCCCACGCCTTTGTAGCACTGCCCCACCTGGAGGAGCAGCTCCGGATCGTGCTGGTTTATCCCGTCCCCCAGGACATCCTGAAAGTAAGCCAGGGCGCTGGAAAAGACAAAACGCCGCGTCGCATAGATGCAGGGCTCCCGGGCCTCGCCTATACGGTCCAGGAAGACAAAAAACTGCTTCCACTGGGAGAGTATGTAGCCCCCCTTGTCATAGGTGTCCTCGAACTCCTCCAGCTTCCTGGCCCGTTCCAGCCACCAGTTCACGCACTTCAGCGCATAAACCACATCGGGATGCTCGTAATCGACTTTGAGGGCGTCCTCAAGGATGCTCCGCGCCCCCTCGGCGTCGCAGGCCTTCAAGTGATTGTAAGCTTCCTGTAGGAGCGCCGGTATCGATTTTTCCCCATCCATGACAAGATCACCCGATATGTTACACTAAAGCCCGGTTCTTTACAAGGGGCCGTCCGGCGGGCTACACTAAACGAATGGAACAGGAGCCGTCCCGCCGGACGGAGGCTATTGTCGCCCCCTCGCTCTTGAGCGCGGATTTTTCCCACCTTGCCGCCGCCGCCGCCCGCATAAACGCCTCCGGCGCTGAGTGGGTGCATCTGGACGTGATGGACGGAAATTTCGTTCCCCCCCTCACCTTCGGCGCCAAGGCCGTGGCGGACCTCCGCCCCCACGCTCCGGGGATCTTCGACGTACACCTCATGACCCGGGAGCCCCAGAATTTCTTCGCGGACTTTGCCGCCGCCGGGGCCGACTACCTCACCTTCCACCTGGAAGCGGCGGTCCATTCCCACCGCTTCATCGAAGCCATCCATAAACTTGGCAAAAAAGCCGGCCTCAGCATAGTCCCCTCCACGCCGGCGGCGGCCCTGGAGCCCCTGCTCCCCTGGCTGGACCTGGTCCTGGTCATGACGGTGAACCCCGGCTACGGGGGCCAGACCCTCATCCCCGAATGCCTCGGCAAGGTGGGGATCCTTGCAGCGCTGCGCCGCGAGCGGAATCACCGCTACCTCATCTCCGTGGACGGCGGCGTCAACGAAGACACCGCCCCCCGCGCCCGCGCCGCCGGAGCCGACGTGCTGGTTACCGGCGCGGCCTTCTTCTCCGCCCCGGACCCGGCGGACTTCGTAAGGCGGCTCAAGGGCCTTCCATCCGGGGCGAGGGCTTCCCGCAGCGAATAAGCCATAAGGGGGGGCGATTACCCTGGCGTGTCTCGCGGCCATATTAGCGCCCTGCCCGCCCCCCCTGCGCCGGAGCCTCCTCGGGCCTGCGGCCCTGCGGGGTCTCCGGCTACCCCCCCGATCCGCGCAAGCGCGTAGGATAATGAAGAATAACCGCTAAAAACTACAGCGGAAAAGTGCAACTCTTGATCTTCTCCACCGTACTACCGCAGGCCCCCTGAACGAAAAACTTCGGCGGCGCTTCCCAGAATTCCGGTAATAACCTTAAAGAAACCCTCAGGCGGCGGGGCGCAGAGGGTTTTTCCCTCCAGCTCCTCCGCTGTTTCCG
Source organism: Spirochaetaceae bacterium (assembly GCA_031273985.1). Taxonomy (GTDB): domain Bacteria; phylum Spirochaetota; class Spirochaetia; order Treponematales; family Breznakiellaceae; genus JAISQV01. The sequence continues at coordinate 5,738 of JAISQV010000159.1, forward strand.
GGTAGAGCCGCCTTTCCTCCGGGTCAAGGACGGGGAATTCCAGGGAAAGGGCGTGGAGCAGGAGGCCGCCGGGAAGGGGACCGCCCCCGTACTTCCGGTCCCCCGCCAGGGGATGGCCGTGCAGGGCCGCCTGGGCGCGGATCTGGTGGGTTCTCCCGGTCTCCAGTTCCAGGAGGAGCAGGGTCCGGCCCCGCGAGGAGCCCAGGGGGGCGGCGCGGGTCAGGGCGCGCCTGTAGGCTTCTCCCTCCCTCCGGGGCAGGGTCATGCGGCGCCCTGTATCCCGGAACAGATCCTCCTCCCAGGTTTCAGGCCCCTCGATCAGGCCCTCGGCCAGGGCCAGGTAACGCTTCACGATGCGGTGATCCCGGAGGAGGCCGCTGAAGGCTTGCGCCCCCCGGAGGCTCAGGGGAAACATGATGACGCCGCTGGTGGGCCGGTCCAGCCGGTGCAGGGGGCCGGGCCTGAAGCTCAGGGAGGGGGGCAGTTTGTCCGCAAGGTATTCCCGCACCAGGCCGTCCAGGGCGGGGCCGGGGCCCTGTACCGCCAGGCCCGCGGGCTTGTTCAGCGCCAGAAGGTCCCGGCCCTTCCAGAGTATCTCCGGGAAGGCAGCGCGGCCCACCGTCCCGCCGCCCCCCTGTCCCGCCGGGGGAGCCGGGGCCGCCGGGCCGGGCAGGCTTATCAGCGCCGCCGGGGGACCCCGGAGGGAGGCCGCGGCGGCGCCGCCGTTCACCAGGACGCGGCCCTCCCTAAGGAGGCGGTGTATACGGGAAAGGGGCAGGTGGGGCAGGGCCTTCCTCAAGAGCCGGTCCAGGCGGCGGCCCTCGTCGTCCGGCCCGGCGATCAGATTCATCAGTTTAATTATCGGCAGGCCCCGCCGCCGCCCTCAACCGGAACCTAAACTTGACCCGCAATTCTGAATGTGATCACAAACCGCCAAAAATGGTTAACATAGAAGTCGAAAAAGTCGCAGGCATAAGAAAGGAAAAAGATGAAGTTTTGTCCTCAAAACCTTATTCGGCTTCTCCGCCTGAGCGGTTTTTGCCTCATTATTATTTGTGGGTTAAGTTTAGAGCTGGCAGGCAGGGCATAGTGGCTGTGGCGATCCGGGCTTTCGTAGTATACTGTCCGTATCTTGTATTTTCTCAAACACGGGACCGTCTTGTGGCCGGCGCTGATCATGCTAACGGCGCTTGCCGGCGCGGGTTGTTTTACCGCCGGCACGGAAGACGGCGCCGTTTATGCCGATCTCCTCGACTCTGAGGCCCGGTGGCTGGCCGCTTTGCAGCTGCCCAACGGAGCCATTCCCATGACCGCCGGGGAAAACGGCGCCGTAACGGTGAATCCCTATTTTGCGGATCTGGCGGCGCTTGGCCTGCTTGAGGCCGGAGCGGAATATTTCCCGGCGGTCAAAAGCTACGCGGAATGGCATTTTTCGCACCTCAATACCGCGCAGACGGATCGCAGCGGCCTGGACGCTACGATCTACGATTATTCCGTCTATTTGACGGAGGGCCGCATAGACCGCGAAGAACCGGCCCTTATCGACGGGAAAAAGCACTACGACTCCGCGGATTCCTACGCCGCCACATTTCTTTCGGTCCTCTCGGCGTACCATGAAAAATCGGGGGACGCGGCCTATATCAGGTCCCGTTACGCCGAAATCAAGCGTATCATAGGGGTCATTTTTGCTGTCCTGCGGGACGGGCTGACCATCGCCGCCCCGGATTATCCGGTAAAATACCTCTACGATAACGCCGAAGTCTACCGGGGCCTTGATGACGCGGCCCGGCTCTTTGAAAACGCCCTGACGGAAACCATACCCGGCGCAGCGGAGCTAGGGGAGCGGCTCAAAACCGCCCGGGATACCATCAAACTGAAGCTTGAGCGCGAAATGTACCGGGCCGGGGAAGCTTACTACGAGCCCGCGCTTGCCCTTGACGGCAGCCCGGCTTTGACCTTTTGCTGGGACAATTTTTACCCCAGCGCCGTAGCCCAGTTGTCGCTTATTTCTTCCGGGGTTCTTCCCCCGGAAAGCCGCCGGGCGGAACAGCTTTACGCCGCCTTTAACCTGTATTACGCGGCCGGCCAGCCTGAAAGGGACTGGCCCGGCATGGACATTCCCGATCCCTTTTATTGGGCCGCCATCGCCCGCACCGCGGCGCTGATGGGAGACACCGCCCGGCTGAGGACCTACCTGGACAATTACCGCCGCTTGACCGCGGAGGGGCGCGATTACCCCCTGTATTGCGCCGAAGCCGGCCATGTCATACGGGCCATCGCGGTTTTCCGGCGCCGTAAGCCGTGACTCCTGAAAACAGTCCGGGCGAAAAGGGAAAGCGACCTGGGGGGACCGCGGCGCCTCTTTCACCCGGAATGTGCAGCCTCCTCTTTTCAGAGGCGGGAAACTGGTCTACAATGTGGGTATAGGTCCGGTTGGTTAATGGAAAAATCCCTCAATGTTTTTGTTGGCAGTGATAATCACATCCCCTACAGCGCGGAGGACAGCGAATTTGAATATATGTATCACCAGCGGCTCAAACCCTTCATCCTGGCGCTGAACAATTATCCCCGGATAAAGGCGGCCCTTCACTATTCGGGGGTGCTTCTCCACTGGATAGAAAAGGCGCATCCCGAATTTTTTATGTTGATCGGCGACCTTATCTCCCGGAAGCAGGTGGAATTGATAGGCGGGGGTTTCTATGAACCCATGATGCCCCTCATTTCGCAGCAGGACCGGATAGGCCAGATCGAGATGCTCACCACCTATATCCGCAAACAGTTTGGCAAGCGGCCCCTGGGCTGCTGGCTTCCCGCCTCCGCCTGGGATCAAAGCCTCGTAGGGGCCCTCAGCGCCTGCGGCATGGGCTACACCTTCCTCCGGGAAAACCAGTTCCGGGCGGCGGGGCTCTCCGGGGAAGACCTCTACGCGCCCTGCATCACCGAAGATCAGGGGAAGCTGCTCATGGTGTTTCCCGTGCTGAAGGGGCTCACCCTTGAGGGGCTCAAGGATTCGGTGGTCAGCCTCCTGCAAAAAACAGCCGCCGGCACCCCCCCCGGCGGGGAGCGGCTCCTGGTACTCTGCCCGGACTGTTTCTTTCAGGATGCTTCCAGGACCTCCGGGGAAGCGGAGATCAATCGTTTTTTTGAGGAACTTTCCCGCTGCGGGGATTTTCTGGACTTTACGATCCCCTCGAAGATATACAAAAACAAACGCTGCCGGAAGAAGGCTTACTTTTCCGCCTCCGCCGCGTTCGAAGCCCCGGATTCCGGGAATGAACCGCCGCCCCTGCCCAAACGTTTCCTGGTCCGTTACAGCGAGGCAAACGGAATCTATTCCAAAATGGTGTACACCGGCCTTCTCATCAACCAGTTGAGGGGCGACAAGGCGCGAAAGCAGAGCGCCCAGGAGGAACTCTGGAAGGGGCAGGGCTACGACGGCTTCTGCCGCAGCCCCAGCGGCGGCATTTTTCGGGGCGGCGTGAGGAATGCGGCCTACCGTGCGCTGATAGAGGCGGAAAAGATCACCCGAAGCAAGGGGGCCTTCATACCTTCGCTCATGACCTTCGATTTTGATCTTGACGGTGAAGATGAGTACCTCTTTCAGGCGGAATATATTAGCTGCTACATAAAGACTCTGGGGGCGAGCGTTTTCGAATTTGATTTTTTACCGCGTTCCTGGAATTACCTCGACACCCTGGGCATGGTCTCGGCGGAACTCCCGGCGCCCCGGAGCCGGCGTACTTCCTTTGCCGACATCCTTGCCCCCCGGAGTGTTCCGCCGGAAGACCTCGCCCTTACAGGTTTTGACGGCCTGGAGCGGGATTATATACGCTACTGCGGCGGTGAGACCTGGGATGCCGGCGAGACGGACCGGGCAAAGAAGCGGGCGGTCTTTCTGCTGGCTCCCCGGGAGCACGGGGCCTTTTCCGCCATTGCCCTGCGAAAGGAGTACGGTCTGGAAAAGGATTCCCTCGTGGTTCGGTATACCTTGACCAACCAGGGGGGGCAGCGGGAGGACTTTAACTTTATCCCCCGCATCGATCTTGCCTTTCCCGGGGAAGGGGAACTCTGCCAGCGTATATACAGACTTCCCCCGGACGCGGCCTTCTCCGCTGAGCCCTCCCCGGTGACGAAGGAGCCGCTCTCCCCCCGGAAAAACGGGGTTTTCTCCGTGTCCGGCGCCGGGGCCATCGAATTTCAGGATCTAAAAAATGAAGTTATTCTCACCCTCAGCTCCGGGGAAAAATTCGACGCCGCCATAAGGGCCGTGAGGTCCTCAAGTCCGGTCTACGGTGTGGAAACCACGCTCTACCAGTCAACCTGCGTCCTCCCCGTGCGGGCACTGAGCCTCGCCCCGGAAGCCTCCTGCAGCGCTGAATTTACCCTGAGGCTCTTCCACTAACCTCCCGCCCGTCCATTCCATAATTCGCGTCATTCGCGGACTCTTTTTTATGCGCCGGCCCTAATGGGCTCTCCGCAAGGCCCGCGGCGCCACTCTTCCGCGCAAGGGACAATTCCGTGCCGCTGTAGAGCGGCACATGGATTTTTCCTAAAATTGCCGGACCCGAAGGGGCTGGCAGGAAGGGGCGGAGCCGGAGCGCCCGCTTGCCGGGGGCCGCCCCTTTGGGCTACACTCTGAGCCCATGGATCAAGCCGGCGGAGCCCGCTATCCCCGCAGTGAAAAAACCGGGAAGGGGCAGGGGGCCGTGCTCCTCTGCGCCATATTGTGGAGTACCTCGGGCCTCTTCATCAAACTGGTAAACTGGAACCCCGTGGTCATTGCCGGTACGCGGAGCCTCATTGCGGCGGCCTTCCTGCTGGCCCTGCGCCTGCTGCGGCGGAGGCCCCTTGGGGAAGTCCGGCTTCCGGGCCGGGTCTTCAGGGGCGACAGCTTTTTTACCCTTACCGGCGGGCTGGCCTACGCCGTTACCATGATCGCCTTCGTCATAGCCAACAAGCACACCGCCTCGGCCAACGCCATACTCCTCCAGTACACCGCCCCGGTCTGGGCGGCCATCCTGGGCTGGCTCATCGCCCGGGAAAAACCCCGCGGGGAACACTGGGCCGCCCTGGGCCTGGTCCTCTTCGGGATGTTTCTCTTTTTCAGGGACAGCCTGGGGCGGGGCGGCTTCCTGGGGGATATCCTGGCCGTCGTTTCCGGGATAAGCTTCGGCGCTCATTCGGCCCTCCTCAGGATGATAAAACGGGGGGACACGGCGGAGGCCATGCTTTTTGCCCACATCGCCTGTTTCCTTTTCAGCATCCCCTTCCTGTTCATCTACCCCCCCGGCCTCTCACCGGCGCCCCTGCTGGCGATCCTTTTCATGGGCACCGTGCAGATAGGGGCGGCCTCGGCGCTCTTTGCCTACGGGATAAAACGAATCTCCGCCGTGGAAGCCATGCTTACCGCCATGAT
>JAISQV010000271.1 GCA_031273985.1 Spirochaetaceae bacterium
CGCCGGCTTCGATCTCTACGCCGCCGCGGAAGGGGGGCGGCTGGAAGACGAGGCCCGGCGGCTCGGCCTTGAGCCGGCTGCCGGGCTGGACACGGCGGCCCTCTACGACCTGATCTTTATTCACGCCGTGGAGCCCCGCCTCCCCCGGGACCGGGTTGTCGCCCTCATGGACTACCCGGCCTTCGTGCCCTGCCTGGCCAGGGCCGGCGGCAGGACGCGGGAACGCTGGGAACTCTACTTCCGGGGCATAGAACTGGCCAACTGCTACTCCGAGGAGACAAGCGCCGAGGCGGTACGGGCCTACTTTGAGGCGGAGGGGGCGGCCAAGGAGAAGGCCGCCCTGGTCCCCCACCGCATTGACAGGGATTACTGGAAAATTTTTCTGGAAGATGCCGGGGGCCGGCCTTTCCCCCGCTGCTCAGGCGTCGCGCTGGGTCTGGACCGGCTGCTCATGGCCCTGACAGGCCGCTCCGCCATAGACTCCGTGATTCCCTTCCCCGCCTTCTGAAATAGGAACCGCAGCATAAAATAAGAACCACGGGCCACACAGACGAAGAGGGAATTTCACACAAAAAGTCTACTTTTCCTTAACCCGCAGCGGAAAAGTCTTTTCCGTGAGGTCCGTGGTTCTCTTCGCCTTACTCACAGTCTAATTGCAGACTGCGTGCTAGAACCTGCCCTTGTAGATGGCGGTGCCGTACTCGTAGATCTCATCGCCTATCCACCCGTTGATGGGTCCCCACTTCGCCATCCCTTCGGGGCCGCCCATAAAATCACCGGCAAAGGCCATGGCGATGAAGCCGCCGTTTTTCGCGTACTTGTCCAGGTAGTCCCGCACATAGCCGCGGACCGTTTCCTCGGAATCCGTGAGCTTTACCGGATAGTTCCAGCCGCCGGTAATGGCAATCTTGTTCCCGTACTTTTTCTGCACCGCCACAAGATCATTCGCATCCTGGCAGGGATTCCAGTAACCCGCGCCAAAATCTATCATCTCGCCGACAAAATCTTCGCTGCGGCCGCAGTTGTGGAAGTTGATGAGGACTCCCCGTTCCTTCACCTCCCTGGTAACCCGCACATAAATGGGCTTGAAGACCCTGCGGTAAATATCGAGCGAAAAGAAGGGATTCGCCGCGGCGGCGGTATCGTCGCCCATGCTCATCAGATCGGGCTTCCAGTAATCCAGGGTGGTGCGGATCCTCGGAATATACCAGTCCGCCATATAGTTGAGCAGCTCACTACACTTGTCCGGTTCCTCATACAGGGCGATGAGGGTATTCTCAAAACCCATGAAGGCCACGAGCTGCTGAAAGGGCTGGAACCCAAGTTCGCAGGATACGGCAATCTGGCTGCGGTCGATCTTGTCCAGCTCCTCCTTGGCCATGGCCGCCCAGTCGTGCTGCGGCACCGGCGGGTGCTTAATCACCTTCTCCCAGTTGGAAATATCGTCCAGAATAAAGGCGTTGGGTTTGGGCAGCCCCGCCTGCATACCCTCTTCCCAGGTATAATTCGCCCCCCACAGGTCCTTCCAGTCGCCGTGGGGCTGGGTCCAGCCGGAAATCATCTCTGCCTGCCCGGATGTGATATTAAAAGGCCCCGCCGATGCGGTAGCCATACCGTGATCCTTGTAAGGCATGAACGTGGGGACCCATTCGGGAATCTCCGCCCTGCCCACCCGCAGGTAATTTTCTTTCGGTGTAAGTGTAGCCATCCTTTCCTCCGTAGCGCCCGTGAGCGCAGAATAAACCGGCGGCATCGCGCCGTGAGATACCAGTATAACCGCATAGTCTCAAAAAGAAAAGAACGAAATAAGGAAGATTCAGGAGGGGGGCCGATTACCATGCCGTTTTTGCGCAGCCCTTACCTCCCGCCCGGCCCCCCCACGCTCCAAAGGTTTTGGCCGCTTCCGCGGCCAAAACGCTTTTGCGCTACCCCCCTATAGGATGCCCCAAAGGCGCATGAAGGAAGGTGAAGAATCTTACACGAAGGCGCACCAAGGAAGACAAGGAAAACGCCCAGACTCCCAGCAATTCAAAGTTTGAAAACTTAGGCATTTCTATCCACCCCTTCCATTCAGGAATTCTAAGTTTTTGCCGGTATTTACGCCTCGGTAAAGTAACAAGGGGTTCTGTAGATGACCGCGAAAGCGGTCTCGACCGGGAAGAAATATGGGGGGCGCCTCCGGGGGCCCCATATTTTTCCCGGCTGACAGGACCCCCGGTAATTTTTTTAAGGCGTCCTGTCATGTTAAACTTAGAATTCCTGCCAGACTCCTATCCTTCATCCTTATCTTCCCTTTTTCATCTTTCACTTGGCCCGTAGCGGGAAAGTGGTTTTCCGTGTGCCGGCGGTTAAAATTCTTCTGAGTTATCCACAGTTAAAATACAGACTGTGTGCTAAATCCTTCCCGCCGGTTGAAGGCTCAGATCACCGTGCCCGGATAGAGGACGGAATTCTTGGGGATCACGATTATCCCGTCCACGATATAATATTGGCCGTAGTTGCCGTCGCTGCGGTTCAGGCTGTCTATCCCTATGCGGCAGCCTTCGCCTATGCGGGCATTTTTGTCTATGATGGCGCCCTTGACGATGGTGCCTTTGCCTATGCCCACGTTGGGGACGCGGCTTTCGTCGTTCTGCAGCTTCTGCTTCTCCGACTCGTAGTAGTCCGCGCCCATGCAGACCACCCCGTTGAGGCTCGCCCCGGACTCGATGATGGTCCTGACCCCGACTATGGAATTGCTGATCGATGCGTTGGTGATGATGCAGCCCTCGGAGGCTATGCTCTGGTTCATGTTGCTGAAATTCATTTTCGAGGGCGGCAGGTTGCGGATATGGGTGTAGATGGGCCGGTCCTCGTCGTAGAAGTCGAATTTGGGCTTGATGGAGGTGAGGTCCAGGTTGGCTTCGTAGAAATTTTTGATCGTTCCTATGTCTTCCCAGTAGTCATCGAAGATATAGGCCCTTACCTTGAGGTTGTTGATCGCCAGGGGAATGATCTCCTTGCCAAAATCGGTGTAGTCATTGGCCAGGCAGTTTTCCATGGCCTCGGCGCTGAAGACATAGATGCCCATGGAGGCCAGGTACATATCGCTCTGGGCCTTGTCCGGTTTGGCTTCATCGGGAATCTTGAACTCCGCGATGTCTCTGGCGGGGCCCGGTTTTTCAAGGAATTCGGTGATTTCCTGCTTCTTGTTAATCCTGAGGATCCCCAGTTGGCTGGCGTCTTCCCGTTTTACGGGGGTGCTGGCTATGGTTATGGCCGCCCCGGAATCGCGGTGCTTCTTTACCATGTCGTCCAGGTCCATGCGGTAGAGCTGGTCCCCCGACAGGATAAGGTAATAGTCCGGGTTTTGGCTCCTGAAATGCACGAAATTCTTGCGCACCGCGTCGGCGGTCCCCTCGTACCAGCCGGAGTGCTCGAAGGTCTGTTCCGCGGCAAGGATCTCGACAAAGCCCCTGGAGAAGGAGTCGAATATGTAGGTGTGCGAGATGTGAAGGTGGAGCGAGGCGGAGTTAAACTGGGTCAGAATGTATATCTGCCGGAGATCGGCGTTGATGCAGTTCGAGATGGGGATGTCCACCAGGCGGAATTTTCCGCCAAAGGGGACTGCCGGCTTTGCCCTGGC
>JAISQV010000018.1 GCA_031273985.1 Spirochaetaceae bacterium
GGGCAGTACGCCCGGGAAGCTTTCATCAACCTGGGGAACTGGGACGCAGTCTCGGCGAAGCTCAGCCTGGGGAACAATGTGACGGAGGTGCTCAACTGGGTTGCCGGGGCCGGGGCCGAGGTGGGCATAGTCTACGCCACGGACGCCGCCACGACGAACCAGGTGGAGGTGATAGCGGAACTCCCCGAAGGGCTCCTGGCAAATCCGGTGGTCTACCCCGTGGGCCGCCTCGCCGCGGCGGGTAGTCCCGGTGAGGCGGCGGCCTTCCTGGAATTCCTTAAATCCCCGGAGGCCCTGGCCATTTTCGGAGCCTACGGCTTTTCACCGTATCCCGGCCCGTGAACCTGTCGCCCATCTTCATTTCCCTTAAAACCGCGTCGCTCTCCATCGTGGTAACCTTCTTCGTGGGGCTTATGGCGGCGCGGTTTGTGGCGGGGCTGCGGCACGCCGGGGCAAAGATGATCCTGGACGGACTCTTTACCCTGCCCATGGTGCTTCCCCCCACGGTGGCGGGATTCTTCCTCCTGATCATCTTCGGGAACCGGGGGCCGGTGGGCCGGTTTTTTCTGGAATTCTTTGCCCTGCGCATAGCCTTTTCCTGGCCCGCCACAGTGCTGGCCGCAACGGTGATCTCCTTTCCGCTCATGTACCGGGCGGGCCGGGGCGCCCTGGAACAGGTGAACCCCGATCTGATCCACGCGGCGCGGACCCTGGGCATGGGGGAAGGGGCCATCTTCTTCAAGGTGAGTCTCCCCACGGCCCTGCCCGGCATAGCCGCCGGCGCGGTGCTTGCCTTTGCCCGGGGGCTGGGCGAATTCGGCGCCACCGCCATGATAGCCGGCAACATAGCGGGAAAGACCCGCACCCTCCCGCTGGCTATCTATTCCGCCGTGGCCGCAGGCGACATGGAGAGCGCGGGAAGCCTGGTGCTGATCATCAGCCTCATCTCCTTCATCGTGGTGGCCCTGATAAACTTCCTGACCAGGCTTGAGGGGAAGTCCCCGTGAGCCTGAGGGTGGCGATCCGCAAGCGCTTTGGCCGGAGCGGCGGGACGCTGCCGGAGGGTCCCGGCCGGGGCTTTGTCCTGGAGACGGAGTTCGAGACCGGCGACGAACCGGGCTGTCTCGGCATACTCGGAGCCTCCGGCAGCGGGAAGAGCCTGACCCTCAAGTGCATAGCCGGGATAGAGAGGCCCGATGAGGGCCGTATCGAAGTAAACGGCAGGGTCCTCTTTGATTCCGCCGGGGGGATCAACCTGAAGCCCCAGGAACGCCGGGTGGGCTACCTCTTCCAGCACTACGCCCTCTTCCCCCGGATGCGGGTGCTGGAAAACATTACCGTGGGCCTCCCCGCCTTTCGCCGGGAGGACAGGAGCAGGACCCTGGAAAGGGCCCGTGAGTGGATAGAGCGGCTGGGCCTTACGGAACTGGAAGGACGCTACCCCGCCCAGCTCTCAGGCGGCCAGCAGCAGCGCACGGCCCTGGCCCGTATGCTGATCCGGGAGCCGGAACTGATCCTTTTGGACGAGCCCTTCTCAGCCCTGGATTCGGGGCTCCGGGAGCAGATGCAGCTCCACTTTACGAAACTTTTCCACTCCCGGCGGGACATCGTCATGGTGACCCACAGCCGGGACGAGGCCTACAAGCTCTGCCATGAAATACTCGTCATCGAAGGCGGGCGGGTGCTGGGCAAGAACAAGACGCCAGAGCTTTTCAGGAATCCCGGCGTTGTGGGCGTCGCCCGGCTTACGGGCTGCAAGAACATCTCCCCGATTCGGCAAAGCGCGGCGCGGGAAATCCTGGCCCTGGACTGGGGCCTGACCCTCCGCCTGAAGGAACCCCTGCCGCCGGGGATAAGCCATGTCGGCATACGGGCCCACGACTTTTCCCCCGTGCCCCCCGGCGGAGGGCCGGTCAACGAGGTTCCCATCGAGGTGCTGCGCCGCCTGGAGGAACCCTTCGAGGAGGTGGTGATCTTCCGGCTGGCCGGCGGGGAGACCGGGGAGCGGGGGGAACTGTGGTGGAAGTTCAGCAAGTACCTGGGCCTTTCGATTCCTGAAAAACTCTACATCCCCCCGGAGGCGCTGCTGCTCCTGAGTGAGGACATCCGGGAGCAGGGGTGACAGCGGATACTTATTTTTTTTCCTTATCAGAACTAATTGTTTTAACCTGTATGGTTCTGGCGCCGGTTCCGCCACTTGGCGGGACGAAAGCCCTGGGAACACTTTCCATCCCCTTTTCAGGAATGGGCTGATAACTGTCCCCAACTAAAGACCGGCAATTTTTACGAAGCGCGGTAGTTTCTTCGTTGTCCTGGCTCATTTCATGCTTCCTTTCGTTCAAAATTTTGTCCGTTTCATCAGTTATGCGCAACATCCTTAAAAATTTTTTAAATCCTGTGTTGACAAATGAAAGACAATCATGTATTATTTCCTACAAGAGGTAATAAGGCATGAAATTTATTTCTGTAAGAGATTTTAGGACATCCTCCGCAAATATTTGGAAAACATTACCTGAAGAACAAGAGATGGTAATAACCAATAACGGAAAACCCGTTGCCTTATTAACTCCTTTAAGTGACAAGACTTTGGAAAACACCCTTTCTACAATAAGACAAGTAAAGGCCATAAATGCCGTTAAATTAATACAGCAAGAATCTTTGAGAAAAGGTATGAATAAAACAACAATGGAAGAAATAGATGAAGAAATAAAAAGAATTAGAAAACAATCAAAAAAATGAAAATCGTATTAGATACGAATATAATTATTTCTGCCTTTATAAATCCGAAGGGTATTCCTGGAGAAATATTATCTTTGGTATTAACCAAAAAAATAACAGTATGTTATGATAATAACATACTGTCAGAATATACAGAAATTTTGAAAAAATCAAAATTTAATTTTGACACTGTTTTAGTGGATGATTTTCTAAATTTTATAAAGGAAAGCGGGGAATATATAATTGCTGAACCGCAAAAAATAAAATTTGAGGATAAAGACGATAAGGCCTTTTATGACGTGTATAAGAGCAGTGGTGCAGATTATATTATAACAGGAAACAAGAGGCACTTTCCACAAGAAAAACATATAATAAACCCAAGAGAATATAAAGAAATAATGTAATAAAGGGACACTGCGCATGGCAGGGGACAGATTGGGAGGAGCCCGGACTTCACACAAAAAGGTCGTTTTATTCACAGTTTAATTGCAGACTCTGTATCAGCGCCCCATGCCTTTAGCCCCATCGAAGTTACCGGCCCGGATTCCCCCGGATACGCCCCCTCCAAAAACTCCCCGGGGGCCTTTTTTCCCCGATTTCTGCCCTCAACTGAAAAATCCAACTTGCCGGGTGAAAAATACTTGACAAAAATCTACGTGTACGGCAATGTACGGCGACTTACGCCGGTCTCAACCAACCGGGTATTGAAGCACCAGGGGACAAACCGGCCTCCGGGACCATAATCCCGGTACTATGAAGGGGGGCACATGGAGCAAGCATTGTTGGCAAAGATGAAACAATCCCTGACGGATCTCAAGGAAGAAATTATCTCGAACCTCATTGTGAGCAATGAGGATTTCAAGAAGATTGTACAGGGTATGGATCCAAAGGACTTTGCCGATGTAGCCTCCGATGACATAGACCGGAAGATGATAGAGGCCATCGGCGCCCAGGACCTGAAGCGGCTCAAGGCCATAGACGCGGCCCTGACCCGGATTCAACAGGGAAAGTACGGACTCTGCCTGAAGTGCGGAAAGCGCATCCCCCAGGACCGCCTGGAGGCCATACCCTACGCCCTCATGTGCATTGAGTGTAAGACCGCCGACGAGCGGAGAAACCGCTAGAAGTTTGCCGCGCCTCGCCCAGCCCCTCAGGGGCGTTCCTCCACGGTTCCGTCGGTCCGGGCTATGAACACCAGGGGCCGGAGCCGGGTGAAGAAGCCGTTTTCCACCACTCCGGGGATGTTGTTGAGTTCCCCCTCCAGGAATTCCGGGGACGGGGGCTCCGGAAAGCGGGCGTCCAGGATGAGGTTCCCGTGCTCCGTGATAACCGGGCCGGCCTTGCGGACCGCCTCCCGGAGGCTCACCTCCGCGCCCAGGGCTTCCAGGCGGGCCTTCACCGTGAGCCGGGCCTCCTCCACCACCTCCACAGGCACGGGAAAGCCCGGCCCCAGGCGGCTGCGGCACTTTGATTCATCCACCACCACGGCCCACGCGGCGGAGGCGTAGGCGGTGATCTTTTCCAGGAGAAGGGCGCCGCCGCCGCCCTTGACGCAGCGGTTCTCCCCGTCAACCTCGTCGGCCCCGTCTATGGTAAGGTCCAGCCGCCCCCCTATGGCCTTCGCGTTGAGGGTGTAAAGGGGTATACCCAGGTTTTCGCACTCCATGGCGGTGCCCTGGCTGGTGGCCACGGCGCATATATCCCTGAGCCGCCCCTGGGCAAGGAGCGCCCCCACCCGCCGCACCGCATGAATGGCGGTAGACCCCGTGCCGAGGCCCAGCTTCATCCCGCTGGTTACGAGCCGGTCCACCGCCGCAAAGGCGGCCCGCTCCTTCAACGCTGCCTGTTCCATAGTGCCCTCCGCCTGACGCCCCTCTGTTATAGATTCTTAAAGGCCGAACTTCAAGCTGCCGCAGGGGGATAAGTGAGGAGGGCTCCCCCACGTGAGCGGGTTCTTCCGCTACCCCCGCAACGCCTCCTCCCTCTTCCCGCGCAAGGGATAGGAGGGGTGCCCGAAGGGCAGACCCGGCGCTTTGCGCCGGGGCCGGAGCGAAGCGGAGCCCCGGATAGCCCGGTCCCCGGCGGAGCCGGGGATGCGCCCAACCTGAACATTGCTGATCCCTTAACTTGTTGACAGTGGGAAGCTTCCCCCTCCCCATGATTCCGCTTTGGAGGCGGGATTATCGGAAGAGACTACCATTCCCCTGCGATTAGCTGTATCATGGCTGCATATAGTATGGATACACTTTACATATGAAAGATATACGGAACAAACTGGTGCTGATAACCGGCGGGGCTTCGGGTATAGGGCGGCTTCTGGGGCTTGATTTTGCCCGGCGGGGCGCCAGGGTTATTGTGTGGGACTTGAACGGCGCGGCGATAAAGAAGCTGGAAGGCGAGGCGGCGCTGCAGGGGCTCTCCATTAAGGGGATGGTCTGTGATATTGCGGGGCGGGAAGAGGTCTACGAGCAGGCGGAACGGCTTACCGGCGAGTACGGGCCCCTGGACATACTGGTGAACAATGCGGGTATTGTTACCGGCCTGCCGCTGCTGGAGACGCCGGACGAGAAGATCATCCGCACGATCAGTATCAATGCCCTGGCCCATTTCTGGACGGTGAAGGCATTCCTCCCCGGAATGCTGGAGCGTGATTCCGGCCATCTGGTAACGGTTACTTCCGCCGCGGGGCTGATAGGCGTCGCGGGTCTTTCGGACTACTCGGCCAGCAAATTCGGCGCCTTCGGCTTCCACGAATCCCTGCGTATGGAGCTCCGCCGCCGGAAGAGCCGGATCAGGACCACCGTCGTGTGCCCCTACTTCATCGACACGGGGCTCTTTCAGGGGGTAAAGACGAAGTTCCCCCTGCTGCTGCCCATTCTGAAACCGGAAAAGGTTGCCGCGGCCATCACGAAGGCGGTGATTCATGACCGGCAGCGGCTGATAATGCCCCCCCTGGTCAGGATGGTTTTTCTGCTGCGCCTGTTCCCCGTGGGCCTGTTCGACGCCGTTTCGGACTTTTTGGGGGTGCATCACGCCATGGACGGTTTTACCGGCAGGAAGGCCCTCCGCCCTAGCCCCGGAAAACCGGGGGTGGAACTGTTGAGAAAGGCTGAATGAGCGGCGGGATTCCCCCGGCGCCGGATCTTTCGGGGCTTTCGGAAAAGATCGCCGCTTCCCGGGCGGTGCAGGCAGCCTGGGAGGCGCTTCCCTACCGGGACAGGGCGGAGCATTTGCAGAAGTCTTTCCGCTACCTGGGCGCCCACCTGGACGAGTTGATTGAAGCTATCTGCCGGGACAGCGGCAAACTGCCCCTGGACGCACTGTCCACAGAGCTGGTCCCCGCGCTGATGGCCCTGGACTACTATATCCGCAGGGGGCGGCGCTTCTGCCGGGGCCGGCGCATAAGCGGGGGGAATCCCCTGATGTTCAACAAGAGGAGCCGCCTTGTCTACAGGGCCCAGGGGGTGGTTGGGATCATTTCCCCCTGGAACTATCCCTTTGCCATTCCCTTTTCCGAAGCTGTCATGGCGCTTCTCGCGGGTAATGCGGTGTTTCTCAAGGTGGCCTCCGGGGTCCCCGCCGTGGGGCGGGCGCTGGAAGCGGTTTTCGGCGCGGCGGAACTGCCGCCGGGGCTGTTTAACCATGTGGAGATGCCCGGCGCCGAGGCGGGGCCGGGCTTTATCAAGGGCGGGGTGGATAAGCTTTTTTTTACGGGCTCCACCGCCGTGGGCCGGGAGCTGATGGCCCTGGCGGCCCCGAGGCTGCTCCCCCTGGTGCTGGAGCTGGGCGGCGCCGATGCCGCCATAATCTGCGAGGATGCGGACCTGGACCGGGCCGCGGGGGGGCTGATCTGGGCGGCCTTTTCCAACGCCGGCCAGAGCTGCGGCGGGGTTCAGCGGATCCTGGCGCACCAGAATATATACCGGCCCCTGCTGGAAAAGCTCCGCATCCGGATCGCCGCCCTCCGCCCCGGCGTGGACCTGGGGCCTCTCTATTCGCTCCAGCAAAAGGAGCGGCTGGAGGAGCAGGTGGCCTCCTGCCTGGCCCAGGGCGCCCAGGTAGCGGCCCGGAGTCCGGCGGAAGGCTTTCCGGAGGAGCGCTTTTTCCCGGCCACGCTGCTCAGTGAGGTAAACCCCGGTATGCCTATCATGGCGGAGGAGGTTTTCGGCCCCGTGGCGGCGATTACCCCGGTGAAGAACGACAGCGAAGCCCTGAGGCTGGCCAATGCCTCGGACTATGGCCTCACCGGTTCGGTCTGGTCGCAGAGCCCCATCCGGGCGCGGCGGGTGGCTTCCGGCATCAGGGCCGGGGCGGTGATGATCAACGACCACCTCATGTCCCACGGCCTCGCGGAAACGCCCTGGGGCGGGCCGGGGCTCTCCGGGCTGGGGCGGACCCACGGCGAGCTGGGCTTCCGGGAGATGCAGCAGGTTCAGGTGATCGTGGACGACAGTATCGCGGGGGCGAAAAACCCCTGGTGGTATCCCTACTCGGAGACTGTCTACTCCGGGATGCACGCCATTGCGGAATTTCTGGGCGATCCCGGCCCCCTCCGCCGCCTCACAGCCCTTCCGAGGGTGCTGCGGATGTTTTTTAGGGGATAAGGGAGAAGATAAAGGGCGCATCCCCGGCTGGGCCGCAAGCGGCCCAGCCGGGGACCGGGCTATCGCTTCAATCTTTTGCCTGCGGCAAAAGGATTTCCGCTCTATCCCTTGCGCAAGCCTGCCTGCGGCAGGCAGACCTGCCGGGCGGTGTTCCCTCTCGCTGCCGCACAGGAATTGAGCGCCAAGACGCCCTGGAGTTCCCCAATGCCGGGGGGCTACTTGAGCATGAAGAGGGCTTCTTCGCCGTGGGCGCCGGTAAGTTCCTGGCGCACGGGGTCCACGATCAGGTCCAGGTCTTCCAGGGGGATGGCCCCCAGGAGGACTTCCTCAGCGCCGGGCACCGGCAACCTACAAGGGGACCGCTACAGGGTCACAGGAACCCCATAGGGGCCTTCTGAGAAGTCCCGGACGGGGGTTACTGAGTAACCGGCTGCCGGGGATTTAGTTTGCCCTGGCCTGGGAAGCTGACATACTGAAGGGGTGTGCCACACCCGGCAAGAAACGCATCCGATCTTTTTTGTATATCCGCCCGCCGTTCTTCCGGGGTCATATTGACCCGTCTTTCCTGCAGCATAAGCCGGATCGCGTGGACTTCCCGGACAGATTCAGGTGCGTCCATCAGCCCCGGATCATTGGTAATCCGGGGATCGTTCATGTATTCCTGTACCGTCTTCATAATTCCAATACCTCCGCAGGCTTATAAATGCCTACGCCCCTGTAATTTTCCCTGCCGTTTACCCGGCGGACCCGTTCAATGGTCCAAGGCCGGGCGATGTGCCCGAAATTCAGGCTTACAATAAAGTCTAAGCCGTTGACTGTGGTAATAGCAATATGGGCGGCATCCGTGGGATACGCCTTGGGCATGGCCCCCTCTTGAATGTAGAGGGCCGCAAGCCGTTCCGCCTCATCACTCTGGGCAAGGAACTTAATACCGTAATCCCCAATAAGCCGTTTCATGTTTTCCCGCTTCTGGCCATCCGGCTCCCCTTCCAACTCATCGGTAGCATAAACCGAAGTAAAGGGCTCAAACTTCCCGGCTTTTATCAGGTCAAAGACCTGGCGGACCTGGGCTTTCAGTTCCTGGTAACGAACCTCCGTCCGTTCTTCATAGTAAAAGCTGAACATCGTGGTTTCAAGATAGATTTTCGGTTTATCCATGACATAATTTGGTTTGCATCAACGTCTACTTCAATACCCCAATGCCGGGGGGCTACTTGAGCATGAAGAGGGCTTCTTCGCCGTGGGCGCCGGTGAGTTCCTGGCGCACGGGGTCCACGATCAGGTCCAGGTCTTCCAGGGGGATGGCCCCCAGGAGGACTTCCTCAGCGCCGGGCAGCCCCAGGGCCCTGCATACCGCATCACGGTTCTTCCAGTGTACCTCCACCGGCTCCGTCACCTGGCAGGGCCGCTTCGCGCCACCTGTGCTGCGGCGGAGCCCTGTTATGGCGAGCCCCAGTTTTTCCCGGATACCTTCGCTGATGACCAGGGAGCCGCAGCCTGTGTCCGCCATGGCCCGGACGGTTACGGTGCGGACTTCCTTTTCTTTGATGAGTCGCTCCTGAACCCTGACCTTATCGCCGGCGTTTTTCAGGGTAATTTCGGCGTATACTATCCCCATGGGACCCTCCGGCGGTTTGATTTGGCATCAATGTATACTTCAATATTACTCTAACACCGGGAAAAAGGGTAGGGCGCGGGTACGGCACTACGGAGCATCCTGGGACGGCCACTTCACAACGGGCCCTTATGGGCGTATGATGACCCCCACAGGAGGTTCCTATGGCTAAATATGCACTGGTGGCCTGCGAGGTGGCACGGAAAGAGTTCGATTTACTGGTTCCGGGGAGCAAGCATGAGGTTGATATAATCTATATAGATATGGGACTTCATGTGCAGGGCGGGGAAAAGATGATTGTGAAGCTGCAGGAGACGCTGGATGCCATCGATCAGACCGGGTACGATGCGATTCTGCTGGGTTACGGGCTTTGCAATAACGGTATTTGTTCACTTCATGCCAACATTCCCATCGTGGTACCCCGGGCGCATGACTGTATTACCCTTTTCATGGGTTCGCGGCAGAGCTACCGGGATTACTTCGATACCCACAAGGGGACCTACTTTGTTACTACCGGGGCCTGGGGCACGGACCTGACCTTTGAGCTTATGGACGGGGCCTTTAGCAAGGATGTGCTCCGCGCCGAGTACATGGAAAAGTACGATGAGGAAGAGGCGGAGTATCTTTTGGAGATGCTGGGCGATCCGCTCAAGCAGTACCGGCGGCTTACCTTCGTCAACAACGGGCTGGGGGATGCGGAGACAGTCCGCACAAAGGCGCGGGAAGTGGCGGAACACAAAAACTGGGAATTTGACGAATTTCCGGGTAATACCGATATACTGAGCGGCCTGGTCAGCGGCGATTGGGACCCTGCGGTGTTCCTGGTGGTAAGGCCCGGCGAGCAGATAGCCCAGGCTTTCACCGACGAGGAGATAGTCCGGGCGGTGAGCCCGGTACTGGCGTAACCGCCCTCCCTGGGGGCGCCTCCTCAGGCCCCCTCTCTCCGTTTAGGCCTTCCAAGGGTTTCCACCCAGGCGCGGAGCGCCCGCCGGGTGGAATCGAAGGCAACTTCGCCGTAGTCCAGGTCTTCCGGGCGTATGAAGCGGACGGCGGCGACTTCTTCCTCCTGCAGGCGGAAGTCCGCCCCGGTGAGTCCCGGCGCCTCGAGGGTAAAAAAAAGATCGCAGGTATTGTAGGGGAATCCCCGGTAGGGGTAAACATTGGGGAAGGATGCGAAGAAGGAGAAGCGCGATTCGGGGCGCCTCTCCAGGGGGTCCCAGCCCAGCTCCTCAATACATTCCCGGCGGAGGCACTCCAGGGCGCCCTCGGCGGGATCAACAAAGCCGCCGGGGAGGTCAAGCCTGCCCAGGGCGGGTTCCTTCGCCCGGACCAGGAGGACCAGGGCCTCCCCCGTGGTAATGATGCAGCCCGTGGCGGCGGCGGTGTTGTGATAATAGACAAGCCCGCAGTCGGGGCAGTAGAATTGCTTGTTGTCCTGGAAGCGGATATTTTGCGACGCGCAGGAGGGGCAGTACCGGAACATGGGCTATCCTAAATTGATTTAGCCGGTCTGTCAAAGGAGCCCCGGTTGTGAAGACGGAATGTTCTTTAACGGTCCGTACCTACGAATGTGACAGTTACGGTCATGTGAACAACGCCAACTATCTGAACTATCTGGAACACGCCCGCTATGAGTACCTCAAGACCATAGGTTTCGACTACAATGCCGCCCTGGCGGCGGGTTTTGGGGTGTATATAGCCCGCATCGAGATTGAGTACCGGCGGCCCGCCTTTACCGGGGACCGCCTGACCCTGGTTTCCTGGCCGATCAAGAAAGGCGCCGCGAGCGGTGTGATCAGCCAGGAGATCCGGCGGGGGGAGGAGCTGGTCGCCGAGGCGCAGGTAACCTGGGCCTTCGTGGACTCCCGGGGCGTCCCGGCGCGGATCCCGCCGGAATTTGACAGGCCGGGGCTCAGGCCGGAATGAAGAATTTAACCACGGACCACACAGACTGTGTACTAGCGAAGGCCCCGGTCTCTTCCCGGCGCGCTTCACCCCGGCAGGGTCTTCCGCGCAAGGGATTGAACGGAAATCCTTTTTTTGCCTAAGGCAAAAAAAGATTGGAGTGAAAGCCCGGTCCCCGGCGCGGAGCGCTGGGGATGCGCCCCGCTTCCCTCTCTTGTGAATCCCCGCCCTGCTGAACTACAATAAAAGAACCATGAACACCCTGCGGGTATTTTTCCTGCTTTTTGCCGCGGCCCTGCCCCTCTGCGCCCAGGAAGCGAATTCCGGGAGCATTCCCGACGCTATCCTCCGGCCCCAGCGGGGAGAGGAAGCGCGCTACCCCCAGGATACGGTCATAGGGGAACTGGGCCCCGGCGAAGCCCCGGCGGACGCATACCGGGCCGCCCGGAATGTACTCAACGCATTCCTGCGGAACAACAGGGAGTCATCCCTCCTGGCCGCCGCGGGCCCCATTGCCCTGGGGGAAATCTTTTCGGGCATAGGCGCGGTAAACCCCGAAAAATTCCGCATAGGCGGCGGCCGGATCATGCCCGACGGCTCCGCCTCCTTCCTGTTCCGCTTTCTGGGCCGGGAAAAAGGCGTCTCCGGCGAACTCTACCTGCGCCGGGAGGCTTCCGCCGAAGACGCGCCGCCCGGCCCCTGGCGCTTTGACGACGCCCTTCTGGACGAGATTCACGATACCCAGGTGCGCCGGGAAGTGTACCGTTTCGACTTCACACCCTACGAGCGTTTCTACTGATCCCCTGAGCGAAGAACGGCAAACCTCTGCGGGAGACGGGGATGGATTCTCCTGCGCCGCGGGAATGCCGCAGCCGGTGACGGCCCCGCCCGGCCCAGGGATGATTCCCCTGGGGGAATCATCCCTGAGTTGGGCCTGCCTCAGTTCGCGGCGCCCGTGTACCTGATCGCCAGGGCTGTTCCTGTGTAGACCCGCACGGTCCGGTGGGTTGTTTCCACCAGGGCCAGGGCGCCGTCTATCTCCGTTACCAGAACGAAGCGGTTGGGGTTTCTCCGGTTGGCGGCCTGCTCCTCGACGCTCAGCCGGTAGCCGGGCAGAACATGGCGCCGCTCGATTCGCTCGGTGATGGTATCCTCGAAGTCGACAACGATGTTGATGATGGCGTGGGCGTTGAGCCTCCTTGCTTCGGCCATCAGTTTGGCGTAGGTTATCCCGTCTCCGCTCCAGCGGTAGTCGTTGTCGGGGCCTATTTCTTCGACCGATTGGGCGGTGATCTGAATCACGCCCACGGCGTCAAAATCCTTGACCTCCACGAGGCGCGGACCGTTTAGCTGCCAGTTCCTGTTGCCCCGCCAGTTGGGGTTCTCCGAATCTTCGACTTCCCGCACCCTGGTCTGCACCTCAAAGGCGCCCACATCGTAACGGGCATTGTCGTTCCGCGACACCTCAAAGGCCCTGCCCTCATAGATGACATTCGCGGGGACCGTAACCAGTATGGGAGCGTCCACATTTGAGGAAGGCGTGCCGCTGATCGTTACCGTGACCGCCGAGGCGCCCGCCGGCGTGGTGTCGGTGGCTACGGCCCGGAGGCCGGCGGGAAGGTTGGTAAACCACCGGGCCAGGTTCGCATCCTTCGCAATTTCCTCTATCAGTTTGCCGGCCCCGAAGTGGATGGTTACCGTCCGGGGCACAATTTCGTTGTTTACCGCGCCGCCGACTATCACATTGCTCAG
The DNA here is from genome assembly GCA_031273985.1 of Spirochaetaceae bacterium. GTDB lineage: Bacteria > Spirochaetota > Spirochaetia > Treponematales > Breznakiellaceae > JAISQV01. The sequence continues at coordinate 12,595 of JAISQV010000018.1, forward strand.
GGAAAGGCCGTAAATCTCAAAACGCAGATCCTCATTCGGCTGCACCACCAGATCAAGGGCGCGGTGCAGCTCCTCCGAGGGGATGCGCACAAAAATCGCCTGATCAATGGCCTCCGTGGGTACGCCGCTTATGGTGAGGACCACTTCGGTGGCGTCCTTTTCGGTCTCCGAGGCCAGGGCGTAGAGTCCGTTGGGGAGGTTGGTTATCCACCTGGAGAGGTTAGTCTCATCGGGGATGACCCTCGGCACCGAGGCGTGATCGAGCCTTATCGTGATAGTCTTGGGGATGATGGGGAATCCCACGGAACCGCCGATGACGATAGTGTTCCTGTTGCGGGACCAGGCCGGCGGAAGCGCGTCCTCTGCCGCCACGTCCGACACCTGTATCGTCGCGTTGGCTATGTCGATGAGCGCGTTGGGGTTGGTCTCAATTTCCAGGTCGACGCCGCCGCTCAGATAGCTGCCGGGGATCGTTACCGCCACGGGTTCCTTTTTGGTTTCCGTGGGGGTGCCCGACACGAGGATTCTGAATTCCCGTGCGCCCTTTTCGCCGCCCGCCGCTTCGTGTATATGCCCCACGAGCCCGGCGGGGAGGTTGGTTATCCAGCTGCTGACCTCCGTTCTGTCAGGAATCGTCTCCGCCAGCGTAACGCCGCCGGGCAGCACGACCCGTACATCCTTGGGGAAAATTTCCACACCCCTGTTGCCGGATATGGCGGTATAGATATCGCCCAGCGTGTCCCGCAACGGGATAAAATTGCTGGGGGGAAGGACCTGTATGGTGCCGGGGGCGGCCTTTACCGTCTTTTCCTGGGCCTGGGGCGCCGATGCGTCAAGCACCCGCACAGGACCGGCGGCCTGTCTCACGGGAGTGGCCGTACCGCAGGCCGCCAGGCCGATCACGAGACCGGCCGCGGCAAGCGCCATGAGTAGTTTTTTCATCATTTCTCCTTGTTTGCGTTTAGGGCCCGCCGGCCTGGAGTTGCCCCCGATGCTTCAGGGGAGGTTGGAACGACAAGAACGGCGGGCGGAACCGCCTGCCCGGCTGCTTCGTCCCGGCGTGCACATTGTGAAGTTGATATACTATCACAGGCGGAGAAAAGAGTCAAGTTTTTGTAGTTTTTTTATGATTTCTATACTTTTTTTACGATTTTAGGAAGATTATTGGGGAGGAAAACAGGAACAATACGCCTTTCAGGGGCACTGGCAGCGCTACCCGTGGTAGCTGACCACCGCCTTGATGTAGGACCTGATCAGCGGCTTCTTCTTGCTTGCCGGATTCACCAGGAAGCCCGCTTCCAATTGCAGGGCCTCGTGAATCAGAGGGCGGGTTACTATGCCCCTGGGCAGGGATTCCTGCACCACGATGGAGGGGGCGATGTGGACCAGATTCCGGGTCAGGATGGAGCGGGTGATCAGATCGAAGTCCTGGGTTTCCAGCGCGATGTAAGGATAGAAGCCCTCGACTATGCAGGCGGCGAGGTAGGCCGAAGCGGTATCGTTGTTCAGGGAGGGGGGCCATATCTGAGCGGCCCAGCGCAGGTCCGGGGTGCGGAGGCTTGCCTTCCGCGCCAGGAGATGATCCCTGGACATGAGCACCACGGGGGGGCCGGATACGATGGGGATGTACTCAAGCCCCGCTATGTCGCCGCCCCGGTACACGATGCCCAGATCCGCCCGGCCGCCTGCAATGGCCGCGATACATTCCTTCCGCCCCCCGGCAATGTCGAGCTTTACCGAGAGGACGCCCGGCAGCGTGGTGAGGTCCGCGGGGATGATCTGGGACAGCAGCTTGTGTTCCAGGGATATGCCGAAGGTTTCCAGGTCCATGTTTATCAGGGCGAGGATAAGGTTAACATAGTCATCGTAACTCTTTTGCATGGCCTCGGCGATGGGCAGTATCTTCTGCCCCAGCTTGGTCAGCCCCATGCCCCCCAGGGTCTTTTCCAGCAGCGGCGCGCCCAGCTCCTCCTCAAAACCGTGCAGGGACCTCCCCAGGGCCTGATGGCTGATGTAGAGCTCCCCGCTGGCCTTGAGGATGCTCCCCGTCCGGGCAACCGCGACAAATTGACGGATCTGCTGAATGGTCATAGACGCTCCCCCGGAAACTCCGCCGCGCCGGAACTTCCGGGGGGATTATACCACAATGCCCGCAGCCTGCAACCGCAGGGTGCACCGGAAGCGGCACCTTTTGGTTGCCCGCTGCACCCGAAAAGCGCCCGGTGCAACAAACGATCACTGCGGGCAATAATTTAGTGTTTGCCTTTACCGGCGAAGCGGGCTACTTTGTTGGTGCGGGCGTCTTCAGGCCTCCGCCGCGGCCCGCAAGAGCCGCAAGACACAAGATACGCCGTACAGCGGCGGCAGGGAGAGGAAAAATGGCTGAAAGCATGGAAACGGTAAAAGAACTGGCCCTCAACTGCGGGTTTAGCCACGTGGGGGAACTCGATGTCAGCACCATCCGGGTGCGGACCGAAGTCAGGGACGCCTGCGCGGCGGACAAATGCCAGTCCTACGGCAAACGCTGGACCTGCCCTCCGGGATGCGGAACCCTGGAAGAATGTGACGCCCGGATCAAGAAGTACCGGCGGGGCGTCATCCTGCAAACCACCGCGGAACTGGACACCATGGACTTCGAGGCCATAGGGGAACTTGGCATGAATCACGGCAAGAACATGGAGGGCTTTGCCAAAGAAATACGCGCCCGCTACCCTTCCTGCCTCGTGATAGGCGCCGGGGCCTGTATGCGCTGCCAAACCTGCACCTACCCGGATGAGCCCTGCCGCTTCCCCAACGAAGCCTCCGCCTCCATGGAGGCCCTGGGCATGATAGTCAGCGATGTCTGCAAGGACAACAACCTGCCCTACTACTACGGCGCGGGGACCCTCACCTTCGTGGGCTGCGTGCTTCTGGATTAGCGATCAAGAATCAAGAAGGGGGCAGCCGCCCCCTGCGCGCCAGCCTCCTCCCCGCTTCGCGGGTCCGGGGTCTGGCGCTACCCCCACAGCGGGGACACCCCGCAACGCCCCGTGCTCTCCCCCGGCCTTCGCCCGGCTCCCTCACCATTCGCGCGGTTTGAAGCCCGGCGGCTGTTCGGCAAGCACGGCGGATTCTCCTGTCAGCTCCAGCACAAAAAAGCCGGACTCATACGCGTAGTCACGCTCGTCTTTCCCGGCGCTTCCCGCCGCCAGCGCCCCCAAAAGCCGCTTCCCCCTCGTTAGCTCCTGCGGATACCTGTGCAGCCGCTCCATCCGTACCAGGTGGCGATCGATATCGTCTTTCCTTAAGTTCCGTTTGACTTCCACTACCATGGCGTACTCGCCGTTTACCAGCAGTATGTCTATGTCGGTCAGCAGTTCATTCTTATCGGTGAATACGGGAATACGCTGATACGCGCGGGTGAACCGGTACGGAAAGGCGGAAAACTTTTCCCA
>JAISQV010000052.1 GCA_031273985.1 Spirochaetaceae bacterium
CCCCGCTTCTAAAGGCATCTATTCCCTGGAGCGTAAGGGAGAGGCCCGATCCGAACTGCTCCCAGCCGTAGCGTCTCAGGCTGGAAAGTTCCAGCTCCGTGGAGAAGGCGAAGAGGGGGGGCGCATATTTCCAGGAGTAGGGATGCGAGCCGTCCCCCGGATCCAGGGCGAAAAGCTGGACCTGGGCCTTGGGCGCGATGTTGAGCCACAGGGCTTCCCCCCCCAGGCCGCTTCGCAGGGCCGTGCTGAGGGATGCGGCGGATTCCCGAATCGTTCCGGACCAGCGGCTCGTCGTTTTGTCGAGATCGTCGGAAAGGGAAAGTATCAGGGGGAAGCCGAACCGGTAGTTGGTCCATTCAAGTAAAAAGGCGCCGGTGAGGGAGCGGACATCGAGGGAAGCGGAGAGCACAATACGGTTTTCTTCGATGGGGTCCGCCATGTAGGAAAAGATTCCCATCCCGTCCAGGCTCAGCCCCAGGGAAGAGCCGGTCTGCCGTACCAGGGGCAGGGGGAGCCAGAGTTTGAGGGGATTGAGGTAGCCCAGGCCGAAGTAGCGCCCCGTTTCACGGGGCTGTTCCGGAGCGCCCTGCGCCGGGGCGGAGGCCGGAAGGGCCGCTTCGGTCAGGCCTGCTTCGCCCGGGTCCGTGCTGGACAGGTCCGTGCCGGGCAGGCCCGCTTCGGCTGCGCCGCTCGATGCCGCTTCGCCCAGGTCCGTACCGGACAAATCCGCGCCGGGAAGCGCCGTTGCCCGGTAAATACCCCCCCAGGGTATGAGGCGCAGCGCCGCCCTAGTCCCCTCCGGCGCATCGGGGTAACGCATGAGGGCGTCCCAGGGGCTAAAGGCCCCCCGGTAATACACGCGCCCCCCCGCCTGGACGGGGAGGAAGACCCCGCCGGAAAAATCTTTCCCCGCGAAACTCACGCTTCCGGCCTCCCCCTCCGCCGGATAGTCCGGGTTCAGTTCCGCAGCGCCGAGTTTGTACATCCTGCCGTCGTGATTGTAGGAAAAGAAGATTCGCCCCTCCGAGACGCCCAGCCCCCGCAGGTAACGCCAGTAATCCCTGTCCTCCGGCAGATCCGTAGCAAGGGTATAGATTTCCCGCTCTTCATAATCGTAAAGGCAGAGTTCCCGCCTTCCCTCTTTGGCGGCGATAAAGATGATGCGGCGCTCATCCAGGGCAACGGGCCCCGAGTAGAGCAGTTCCGCGCTTCCCCGGAGCAGCACCTCCCTGGTTTCCCCCCTTCCGCTCCCCCGGATAAAGACAATATCGTTCCGGTGGCCCCGGGCGGAGATTCCCACCACGCCGTCCCGGAAATAAGATGCATAGTACAAGCGTTCCCAGCTCCGGCCCGTCCTCCCCCCGCCGCCCCGGTACTCGGTAACCACCGCCCGGGCGCGGAAACCGCTCGTCCCCTCGTAGCGGTAGGAGGAGATCAGCGCCGCGCCGCCGTTTTCCCGGAGGGCAAGATGGTAGGCGGTAGTATCCGTGTTGAAGGCGGTCCTGCTTTCGCCGGTCGCCGGATCGTAGCGGAACACCCTGCCCGAAAGCCGGTCCAGAAGAAACACCCTGCCGCCGCCCGATGCCAGGGCCTTTATCAAAATCTTTCTATTGTGCCGGGGCCCCCGGTAGAGGGGCTCCCCAGGGTCGAGAACGCCGGTGATCCACAGGGACTGCTTGAACTCCCGCCACGCATCGGCAAAGGGCCGCCCGTAGACGCCCTCAAAATGACGGTAAAAACCGGCCCGCAGAAAAAACAACGAGGGCGGGTGGAATCCGCCCATGGCCTGCCAGAGCTGCGCATAGCGATCCATGCCGTACTTTTGCTGCAGCCAGGCGGAAAAGTACCCCCCGTACCAGTAATAACTGTTTCCCCAGGGCGGGTAGTCGTAGACTCCGGACGCCTCGAAGGGGCTGAGAAAAGTATCGTCCAGGATCATCTGAAAGAGATACTCCCGGTACAAAGGGTCCCCGGCCCTGCCGGTACTGTGCACCGCCCCTTTTGCCCCTTCAAGCCCTTCCGCCCCTTCGCCGCCGGCCTCGTCCAGGCTTTCCAGACTCTCCAGGCTTACCGCAGCGCCCTCCACCATGAAGAGCGGGCTGTTCAGCGCCGCCGGGTACACCCACCCGCCAAAAATCCGGCCGAGCCCCCGGAAAAAAGGCTTTCTGCTGCTCAGAGAGACGGCGTGGACAAGCTCATGAAGAAACAGATTTTCCAGCGAGTTGGGAAAGGCCGTCCATTCCAGGTCCATGGCCGTATCGAAAATAATGATGTGCGGATAGGGAACGTGGATTTCAACACTGTTGTGCAGGCCCGTGTGGGGCGTCACGGCCACGGGAATGCGGCCCTGAACCTCTATGCCCAGCATGGCGGAAACCCTGCCGTACATCGCGTCGGCAAAACCCGCCAGGCTGCGGGCGGTCTCCTCGGCCTCACCGGGAAAAATTATCTCAAAATGCTCCGTCCGAATCACCGAAAAGGACGTGAAGGGCCGGAAAAACTGCGCCTCCAGCGGAGCGGCCGCCCAGACCAAAAAGGCAAAGGCCCAGAGAAGGCCCCCGGAAAGCCGCTGACGTGAAGAGTATCGCATGGCGCGGAGCCACTGTACTACAGGCGGCCCCCGCTTCGCAAGGAGCAGGGAAAGAAGGGCATGAGGGGGCCAAGCCCCCTACGCTCCGAAGGTTTGCGACATAGCCGCAAACGCTTCTCCGCTACCCCCGTGCGGGGACACCCCGCAACGCCCCGTACTCTCTCCCCGGAGTTTTGCGCAGCAAAACTCCCAAGCTGAAGCCTGCTCAAAGGTTGCTCCCCTTGCGGGGCGCAACCTTTGAGCCTTGCGGCCTCAGCAGCGTTAGAAGGGCCGCTCGGCCAGGTACTTGTATTCCTTCCAGGTGCGGTCAACCTGGGCCTGGGCCTTGGCCAGCAAAGCCGCTGCCCGCTCCGGGCTTGCCGCCTGGAGGCTCTTGAAGCGGACTTCCTTGTACATGAAGTCCTCAAGCTTCGTGGTAGCCTCCTTCGAGTCCAGCAGGAAGGGGTTTTTCCCCTCCTCCTTGAGCCGGGGATCGTAGCGGAAGAGGGGCCAAAGCCCGCTGCTTACCGCCGCCTTCTGCTGCTACTGACCCTTGCTCATATCTATGCCGTGGTTGATGCAGTGGGAGTACGCGATGATGATGGAAGTCCCCGGATAAGCCTCCGCCTCCCGGAATGCCCTGATCGTCTGACTGATATTGGCGCCCATGGCGATCTTTGCCACATACACATAGCCGTAGCTCATGGCCATGGCCCCCAGATCCTTCTTGGCGCTCTCTTTGCCCGCCGCGGCGAATTTGGCAATGGCCCCCACCGGGGTAGCTTTGGACATCTGGCCGCCGGTGTTGGAGTAGACTTCCGTATCCATCACCAGAATATTCACATTCCGGCCCGACGCTATCACATGGTCCAGCCCGCCGTAACCTATATCGTAGCCCCAGCCGTCGCCGCCCAGAATCCAGACGGAGCGCTTGACGAAGTGGTCCGCCAGGGAGAGGAGCAGCTTTGCCGTGGGCCTGGTATCGTCCCGGAGGGCGGCCTTGAGATCATCCACCTGCTTCCGCTGTTCCTCAACCGCCGCATCGTCCTCCTGGGCGTTTCCCAGAATCCGGTCGATCAGGGCCGCCTGAATCCCCTCGGACTTTGACTTGAGGGCCACCTCCCGGGCGTGTTCGGCGAGTTTGTCGCTGGTAAGCCGCATCCCCAGGCCGAACTCGGCGGCGTCCTCAAAGAGGCTGTTGGACCAGACCGGGCCCCGGCCGTCGGGCCGTCGGGCGTAGGGGGTGGTGGGAAGGTTCCCTCCGTAAATCGAGGAACAGCCCGTGGCGTTGGCTATTACCGCCCGGTCGCCGAAAAGCTGGGAAAGCAGCTTCACGTAGGGGGTTTCGCCGCAGCCGCCGCAGGCCCCGGAGAACTCAAAGAGGGGCCGCTTGTAGGCCAGGCCCTTGGGGGTGCCCAGGTTGAGCTCCTCCGCAGGCGTATCGGGGAGGCTCAGGAAGTAGTCCCAGGCCTCGGCCTGCTCCCGGTGGAATTCGGGATCATCGGCAAAGGGCTTCCAGGAGAGGGCCTTGCGGCTGGGGTCTTCTTTGGACTTGCCGGGGCAGCCATTGATACAGGCCCCGCACTCCATACAATCCTCACTGGACAGGAAGAGGGCCATCTTTTTTCCCTCCACCGCCTTGGGCTTCACCTCCGCCGACTTGACCCCGGCGGGCGCCCCGGACAGTTCCGCGGCGCTCAGATTCCTGAAACGGATACAGGCGTGGGAACACACCGCGGCGCAGGTGCCGCACTGAACGCAGAGCGCGGGGTCCCAGGCGGGAACCCGCTCGGCCACGGCTCGCTTCTCGTACTGCGTCGTGGCTGTGGGGAAGGTGCCGTCTTCGGGGATCTTGCTCACCGGGAGCTTGTCCCCCTCCTGAACGGAAACGCTGCCCAGCACCTCCCGGATCCAGTCGTCCTTGGCGCCGGCAAAGGGCTTCTTCATGTGGAGGCCCCCCTCGCTGCGGGCGGGGTACTTCACCTCTTCCACCGCCGCCAGGGCCAAATCGATCGTGGCATTGTTCTTTTCCACCACATCGGCGCCCTTCTTACCGTAGGACTTTTCAATAAATTTCTTCATGTACTTGACCGCCTCATCCTGGGGGAGGACCCCGGAAATCTTGAAGTAGGCGGCCTGCATGACCACATTGATGCGGTTCCCCATCCCGGCCTTGCGGGCAATCTCGGCGGCGTTGATCACAAAGAATTTGAGTTTCTTGGCGATGATGCGCTCCTGCGCCTCCACGGGCAGCTCCTTCCACACCTCGGCGGCGTCGAAGGGGCTGTTGAGGAGGAAGACGCCCCCCTGCTTCACGTTGGCAAGTACATCCAGAACTTCCATGTAGGAAAACTTGTGGCAGGCCAGGAAATCGGCTTTGGTGATGAGGTAGGGGCGGCGTATCGCGCCCTTGCCAAAACGCAGGTGGCTGATGGTAAAGCCCCCGGACTTCTTCGAGTCGTAGGAAAAATAGGCCTGGGCGGAAAGTTCCGGTTTTGCGTCCCCGATGATCTTGATGGAATTTTTGTTGGCCCCCACGGTGCCGTCGGAGCCGAGGCCATAGAACATGGCCTCGTTCATGCCCTCTTCCTCCAGGACAAAGTGCTCGTCGTAGCCGAGGCTCTTCCCCAGAACATCGTCCTTGATTCCCACGGAGAAGCCCTCAATCTTCTTGCCGGAAAGATTGTCGAAGACCGCCCTGACCATGGCCGGGGTGAACTCCTTCGAGCCGAGGCCGTAGCGCCCGCCGATTATCGCGGGCAGGGATTTCCAGGGCGCCTTCCCGGCCTGGGTTATGACGCCGCAGGCGGTCATCACATCCTCGTAGAGGGGTTCGCCCAGGGAGCCGGGCTCCTTGGTCCGGTCCAGCACGGCGATGGAGCGGACCGATGGGGGCAGGGCCTTCACGAAGGCGGCGGCGTCAAAGGGCCGGTAGAGCCGCACCTTGAGCAGCCCGACTTTTTCACCCTTCGACACGAGGTACTCCACGGTTTCCTCGCAGGTTTCCGCCCCGCTTCCCATGATCACAATGACCTTTTCTGCGTCCCTGGCGCCGAAGTAGTCGAACAGGTGATAGGCCCGCCCGGTGAGTCCGGCGTAACGGTCCATCGCCGCCTGCACGATGTCCGGGGTCGCCAGGTAGTATTTGTTCACCCCCTCCCGGCCCTGGAAGTAGGTGTCCGGGTTTTGGGCGGTCCCCCGCATGGAGGGTTTCTCCGGGCTCAGCCCCCGCAGCCGGTGGGCCAGGACAAGCTCCTCGTCTATCATCTCCCGCATCACATCGTAGGGCACTTCCTCAATCTTCTGGAATTCGTGGCTGGTTCTGAACCCGTCGAAGAAGTGGAGGAAGGGTATGCGCGCCCTCAAGGTGGAGGCGTGGGCGATTATCGCCATGTCCATCACTTCCTGAACGGAGTTACTGGCAAGCATGGCCCAGCCGGTCTGCCGGCAGGCCATTACATCTTGGTGGTCGCCAAAGATCGAGAGGCTGCTCGTGGCCAGGGCGCGGGCGGCAATGTGGAAAACCGTCGAGGTGAGCTCCCCGGCGATCTTGTACATATTGGGGATCATGAGGAGCAGCCCCTGGCTGGCGGTAAAGGTGGTGGAGAGGGCGCCCGTGGTGAGAGCCCCGTGTACCGCGCCCGCCGCACCGGCTTCGGATTGCATTTCCACCACCTGCGGAACGGTTCCCCACAGATTCTTCCTGCCCTGGGCGGAAAATTCATCCGCCAACTCCCCCATGGGGCTGGACGGGGTTATAGGGTAAATGGCGATTACTTCGCTCAACGCATGAGCAACGTAAGCCGCGGCAGTGTTGCCGTCGATCATTACCATGTTTTTACCGGACATATTACTTCCTTCCATTCTCTAAAAGTTGAGTCTTTCCCAAAACTGAAGTTTTGGGAAAGACTTACTTACAATTAACGTAGCTTTTGGGCAATAATTCAAGGAGAAGCCGGCGATTCCCGGTTGGATGCGGCGGTGCTGTCTTCGACCAATATGTTCATCATGGCGGTAAAGGGGGTCAGTTTTTCCGATACGGTATTAAGCCAGGCCGCCAGGGGAAGGGGCGAAGCCTGCTCCAGAGCTTCCCAGTTCAGGATCAGAAGGGGCGGCTGTTGGGTATAATCCTTTTTGGCGTCCTCGATGTTTTTCTGAATCGCCGCCAGAGTCTGGGAGCCCTGGATAAGGAAATTCCGGGCCTCATCATTGATGATTCGCAGATTGTCCCCCACCGAGCGAAGCATCATCCGGTCGCGGCCTATCCGGGCGAAGGCCTGATAGAGTTTGAAGCCCCTCGCCCCGTCAGGCTTTAGGGCCGCGTCAAATTCGGCGACATTCTGCTTCAACTCCGCAAGAAAGATACACTGGTCCGAGAAACTCCGGGGCATGACGGACCAAATGGCGCGGATAATGAGGAATTCGCAGAGTTCCCTGATCTCCCGCTCGAATATGTCCATGAAGGCCGCCAGGTAGTTGAGCCCCTCCGCATGAATGAAGCCCGGAAGCCCCCTGCCGGCGAAGGGCGCCCCCGCCTCCTGGGTGTAGTAGCTGAGGCCCTGTACCGGCGCTTCCCCAAAGATCTGCCGGGCAAGCCGGCCCACCTGGTTGTTCCACTGGGTTCGCACGAGCTGGTCCAGCGTAGCCTCCAGCTCCTTCCGCCGGGTTTCGATCCAAACGTTCAAGGCGGGCTCCCCCTCCCTGGGCGGCTTGATGGTCCAGTCGGGGTCCCGCTCAATCTCCCGGATTATCAGCTCGAAGATGGCGGAATGGTTCGCGTCCTGGAGCTGCTGGAGTAGCCGGTACCACTGGTCCAGGCGCATTACATCCCCGCTTTTCCACTCCTTGAAGACCGTGAAGATCGTCTCCCAGTCCTGTTTGGGCTCTATACCTATGGATACATAGAGAAAATCCTTGAGGTCCCCGCAGACCGCCGATCCCTTGGCCGGCCTAAAGGCGGGCTCCGCCGTCGTAACATGTTCCTGCAGGGGGGACCCGAATTTTCGGAGGAGGAGGTAGTAATCGAAGGCGGCGAGATGCTCAAAGGCGATGGCCTGGCGGTAGCAGCCATTGATTTCCGAGGCGATTCGCTTGTCTATACCCTGCGTGAGGGCCTTGAACTGCTCACGGGCGTTCCGGGCCGCATCCCTGGCGTTGACCTGCCTGTCTACGGCCTCCCGGGCCTCCCCGGCAAGGCATTCCAACCTGGCCAGAACGCCGGGCTCCACAAAATGCCGGATCACCGCATCCCTGAACAACGGGGAAGAGGAGGCCCCGCGCCAGCTTACCTGAGCCAGGGAGAGGCCGCGGTAGAGGGCGAAGAAAAATTTTGCCGCCGCCGGATTCAGCTCCTGTTTTCTTATCTTATAGAAACGCCTGTGCCTGCTGACACGAATGGCCCTCTTTACTTTTTGCAGGGCCCGCCTCTTGCTCAACTCGGCGGGTGAAGTCCCCAGCAGCAGGGCCAAAAAATTTTCAAAAAGGGAAAGCATCATTTACCCCGGAATCATCGTAGCAGAAACGGGCCCGATGGAAAAGCACGGGGGCCCTCTTAAAATTCCGCCGGGCGGCCTCCGAG
>JAISQV010000056.1 GCA_031273985.1 Spirochaetaceae bacterium
GGCATGGTGAGCATGACGACGGCTGCGGCTGCTGCGATGAGCAAGACGGGCAGGACGATGAGTGCTGCGCTGCCTGCGCCGCTTCGGAGGGCCGGAAGGACGGCGGGGCGGAGGAGGCTTCCGGCGCCATGCTGCGTTTTGGCTCCTACGCCCTGCCGCTGAGGCGCGTAGCGGTCTTTGCCTCCGCCCTCTGCCTCTGGGCCGCGGGGCTGGCGCTGCTCCGCTGGGGTCCCGCCGGGGCCTTGTTGCGCTACCTGCCGCTCCTGCCCTTTGCCGCGGCCTACCTTCTGGCGGGGCTGCCGGTGCTGCGGAGGGCCTTCCGGCAGCTCCGGCGGGGCAAGGCCGTGGACGAAAATTTCCTCATGTCCATAGCCACGCTGGGCGCCTTTGCCGTGGGCGACTGGGAGGAGGCCGTGGGCGTCATGATCTTCTATATGATAGGGGAGCTGATTCAGGAGGCGGCGGTGCTCCGTTCCAGGCGCTCCATAAGGGCGCTCCTCGCGCTGAAGCCGGACAGCGCCCGGCGGCGGGAGGGCGGCGCTTGGGTGGAGGTGGAGGCCGGCGCCGTCGCCGTGGGGGACGAGCTGCTGGTCCGGCCCGGGGAGCGTATTCCCGTGGACGGCCTCGTGCTGGAGGGAAGCGGCTCCATTGACGCATCCATGCTCACCGGGGAGTCCCGGCCCCTGGAGGTAAAGGCCGGGGCGGAGCTCCAGTCCGGTACGGTCAACCTGGACGGCCTCCTGACCCTGAGGGCCCTGCGCAATGCGGAACATTCCCAGGCGGCGAAGATAATAGCCCTGGTGGAGTCCGCCCGGGAGTCCAAGGCCAGCCCGGAGCGTTTCATCACGGCCTTTGCCCGGTGGTACACCCCCATCGTGGTGGGTTTCGCGGCTATTCTGGCCCTGGCGCCGCCCCTGCTCATTCCGGGGGCTCAGTTCCAGGACTGGCTCTACCGGGCCCTCATCCTGCTGGTCATCTCCTGCCCCTGCGCCCTGGTGGTGAGCATCCCCCTGGGCTATTTTGCCGGCATAGGGGGGCTCTCCCGGCGGGGGATCATGGTGAAGGGGGCGGTGCACCTGGACTCGCTTTACAAGGCCCGTTATGTGGCCTTCGACAAGACCGGCACCCTTACCGAGGGGAAGTTCGCCATCACCGCCCTTGAGCCCGCCGCCGGGGAAAGCGGGGCGGCCCTTCTTGAGGCGGCCCTGGCCGCGGAGGGGGGATCGAATCACCCCATCGCCCGGGCCATACAGAGCGGCTGCGCGGAGCGGGGGATCAGCGTCCCGGAGGGCGGCGGCTCAGGCTACCGGGAGATTGCCGGTTACGGCGTGGAGGCGGGCCCCGTCCTGGCGGGCAACCGGCGGTTCCTCGAAAGCCGGGGCGTGGCCCTTGCCGGGGGGCTTGCCGAAGCCGCCGGTACCGCCGTCTATGTGGCCCGGAACGGGCGCTACCTGGGCCGGATCCTCATCGGGGACCGCGACCGGGAAGGCGCGGCGGAGGCGGTTTCCCGGCTCCGCCGGCTGGGCATACGGGAGACGGTGATGTTTACCGGCGACGCCCGTCGTCCCGCGGAAGAGGCCGCCCGGCGGATGGGCATAAGCGAGGTACGGGCGGAACTCCTCCCCCAGGATAAGCTCGAGGCCATGGAAGAGCTGACAAGCCGGGGCGTCTCGGTCTTCGTGGGCGACGGGATCAACGACGCCCCCGTGCTGGCCCGCGCCGATGTGGGCATAGCCATGGGCGGCGGCTCCGACGCGGCGGTGGAGGCGGCGGACGTGATCATCATGACCGACGATCCCCGGCGGGTCCCCGAGGCCATAGAACGCGCCCGCAGGACCCGGCGTATCGTGGTGCAGAACACGGTCTTTGCCCTGGCAAGCAAGGCCGTCTTCATAGCCCTGGCGGTGATGGGCAAATCGAATATGTGGCTTGCCCTGCTCGCCGACGTGGGTGTGGCCCTGCTGGCCGTGGTCAACGCGACCAGGGCCCTCAAGTAAGAAGCCTTCACCCTGCGGGGCTTCCGCCGCCCCGTCAGGGGGGCTCTGCCCTCCGCAGCACCCCGTTAGGTCTTCGCGCAAGGGATAGGAGGGGTGCCCGCAGGGCAGCCACGGCGCAGCCGGGGCCGGAGCGATAGCGGAGCCCCGGATAGCCCGGTCCCCGGCCCGTTCCGGGCCGGGGATGCGCCCCTCCTGTTACCGGACAAATAGTTTATCATTGAATTTCCTTTCGTTGTTTGTGCAATTTTCCTAAAGGCAGCATTTGTGCATCCGATACTTATAGAGGGGCCGGAGAGGCGGCGCGTCCGTTGGACCTACGCTGCTTTTCCGGTGCGGAACAACCGGCAGGAAGCCGGGAATTCCCCCCGGGGCGAAACACCCTGGGCGCCAATTTTCTTTGACCAAAATGAACAGCGTTTTGGTACGGCATGGATGCCGCGGCGAAGAAAACCGTAGTGCACGGATTGAAGCCGAAAAAACCAAGGGAGTGTTTGATGATCATTAATCACAACTTAAGCGCAATGTTTGCCGACAGGTCTCTCAAAGTGACCCAGACTTTTCTGGACAAGAACATGGAGAAACTGTCGAGCGGGCTGCGCATCAACCGCGCCGGTGATGACGCTTCGGGGCTTGCCGTTTCTGAAAAGATGCGGAGCCAGATCAGGGG
>JAISQV010000232.1 GCA_031273985.1 Spirochaetaceae bacterium
AACTGCTTTGTTCTTCATTATAAACGATGATAATGTGAATTAAACATTCTGTCAATATATTGTAACTATTCAGCCGCCCCCATTTAAACTTGAGCAACAAACATGAATGAAGAATTTAACCACTTTTCCATTAGTTTTTAAGGAAAAGCAGCCGCGCAAGGGATAAAAGCGGAAATCTTTTTTTGCCCCTTGAGGGCAAAAAAAATTGGAGCGGATAGCCCGGTCCCCGGCTTTGCCGGGGATGCGCCCCTCTTCTTCTTAACTCCTACCTCCTGACTTCTCCTTCCGCCCGTTGAACTTTCGCCTGCGGGGGCCTATACTCAGCGCATGGGACTCAACGACACGCCTTCGGCCAACCGGCCGCATATAGGTTTCTTCGGGCTGCGCAACGCGGGTAAGTCCAGCCTGGTGAACGCCGTGACGGGGCAGGAAATTGCCATCGTTTCCGAGGTGAAGGGGACCACCACGGACCCTGTTTACAAGGCCATGGAGCTGCTCCCCCTGGGGCCGGTGGTGATTATCGACACGCCGGGCATGGACGATGCGGGGGCCCTGGGGGAGCTCCGGGTGCGCCGCGCCCGGCAGGTGCTCAACAAGACGGATGCCGCCGTGCTCGTAACCGACAACGCGGCAGGAAAACTGTCCCCCGCAGAGGAGGATTTACTGCGCCTCTTCAGGGAGCGGGGAGTGAATCATGTTGTGGCGTACAATAAGTGCGATTTGCTGGAGGGGGCGCGGGAAGCGGCGGGGCCGGAGGGGCTCTATGTGAGCGCAAAGACCGGAACGGGGATAGGGGACCTCAAGGAGCGCCTGGCCCTGCTGGCCCGGACCGACGAGACAAAGCTCCGGCTGGCGGGGGACCTGATCAATCCGGGGGATTTTGTGGTGCTTGTAACGCCTATAGACAAGGCCGCTCCCAAGGGCCGCCTGATTCTGCCCCAGCAGCAGACTATACGGGATGTGCTTGAGGCCGACGCGGCGGCAGTGGTGGTGAAGGAATTCGAGCTGCGAGAAACGCTGGAGCATCTGGGACGGAAGCCCGCGCTGGTGGTTACCGACAGCCAGGTCTTTGCCAAGGTTTCCGCCGATACGCCGCCGGATATTCCCCTGACCAGTTTTTCCATTCTCTTTGCCCGTTACAAGGGATCCCTGGCGCAGACTGTGGCGGGCGTGGCGGCTCTGGACCTCATTGAAGACGGCGACAGAATACTTATCGCCGAAGGCTGCACGCACCACCGGCAGTGCGATGATATAGGCACGGTAAAGCTTCCCCGGTGGATACGGCGCTACACGGATAAACAGGTAGAGTTTGTGTTCACCTCGGGGGGGGACTTTCCCGAGGATCTTTCGCCCTACAGGCTCATCGTTCACTGCGGGGGCTGTATGCTGACGGAGCGGGAGATGCGTTACCGCCACCGCTGCGCGGCGGATCAGGAGACGCCCATCACCAACTACGGTATCCTCATCGCCCAGACCCAGGGGATACTGCGGCGCAGTATAGCCATGTTCCCGCAGATTCTTGCGGAGCTGCCCGTAGCCGGGCTGCCCCCCGCCGGGCTGCCCGTAACCGGGCTTGAGGGGGGCGCTGAGTAATGCGCCGCGAGCGGGACGAGCTGGGGGAGGTATTGCTTCCCGATGAGGCGCTTTACGGGATTCAGAGTTACCGGGCGGCGGAGAATTTTGCCCTGGATTTCCGGCCCGTGAACCCCCGGCTTGTTGCCGCCATGATCACCGTGAAGAAGGCCGCCGCCCTTACCTACCGGAAGCTGTCCGGCGGAGCCGGGGCCGGCACGGGCGCGGGGGGCGTGCTGGGGGAGGCCGAGAAATACGACGCCATCGCCGCCGCCTGCGACCGGCTCCTCGCGGGGGAGGCGGCGGAAAATTTCATTACCGGCGCCCTGCAGGGCGGGGCGGGAACGTCCCTTAACATGAATGTCAACGAGGTGATAGCGAATCTGGCGCTGGTCATTCTGGGCAGGGCGCCGGGCAGCTACGGGGTGATTCACCCGCTGGACGATGTGAACCGGGGGCAGTCCACCAACGATGTGTACCCCACGGCGCTGAGGATTGCGGCGGTAGCGTTACTGCGCGAGCTGAGTGAGGCCTGCGCCCGTCTCCAGGAAGCCCTGCAACGGAAGGAAAGTGAATTTGAAAGCGTAAAGAAGCTGGGCCGCACGGAATTGATGGACGCCGTGCCCATTACCCTGGGCGAAGAATTCGGCGCCTTTGCCCAGGCCATAGGCCGGGACCGCTGGCGGCTCTACAAGGCCGAGGAGCGGCTACGGCAGATAAATCTGGGGGGCACGGCGGTGGGGGTCTCCGGCAACGCCGGGCGGAGGTACCGCTACGCGGTGGTGGAGGAGCTGCGGGCC
This sequence comes from Spirochaetaceae bacterium, assembly GCA_031273985.1. Lineage (GTDB taxonomy): Bacteria > Spirochaetota > Spirochaetia > Treponematales > Breznakiellaceae > JAISQV01. Next base: position 2,373 of record JAISQV010000232.1, read on the forward strand.
CTTACCGGCATGGGCCTGGCCGCGGCGGAGTATCCCATGGACATTACCCAAAACTGCGATGTCTTTGTGGAGGTTTCGGGGCTGCTCAAGGCGCTGGCGGTGAATCTTATCAAGATAGCCAACGATCTCCGCCTGATGAACTCCGGGCCCCGGGGCGGTATAGGGGAGATAAGCCTCCCGGCCCTGCAGCGGGGCAGTACGATCATGCCGGGAAAGGTGAATCCCGTTATCCCGGAAATGGTGATACAGGCGGCTATCCGCGTCGAGGCCAACGACTATGCCGTTACCGCCGCCGCCTCCAGGGGCGAGTTTGAACTCAACAGTTTTACTCCCCTCATAGCCGACGCCATTCTGGAGAGCCTCGGCCTCCTCTGCCGGGCCGTGCCCCTGTTCCGCAGTAAATGTGTCGAGGGTATTGCGGCGCGGAGGGAACGCGCCCTGGCCCTGCTGGAAGATTCCCTGGCCTTCGCCGCTTCCTACATCCCCCTCCTGGGCTACGACGAGGTGGCCCGGCTTATCGGGGAGGAAGGCGGGGATCCGGCAAGGCTGCGCCGGGCCCTGGAAGAGCGGGCCGCGCCGCTCCGGGGGGCGCCGCCGGGGAACAGGCTCCAGACTTAACCCGCAGAATCCTTAAGAATTTAACCACTTTTCCGCTACGGGTTAAGGAAAAGTAAAGGGCACCAAGAACACGAAGGCGAAGAGGAATAGAAGAATAACCACGAAGGGCACCAAGGACACGAAGGAAGAAAGATGATTACGAACAAACAAGAACTGAAAGACAGAGACCAAGAAGCACGAAGGCGAAGAGGAATAGAAGAATAACCACTTTTCCGCTACGGTAGAAGGAAAAGTAAAGGGCGCCAAGGACACGAAGGAGGAGAAGAGAGAATTTGAAACGAAAAATCTGGGATTGGAGTTCCACATCTTCCTTTGTGCTCTTCGTGTCCTTCGTGGTTATAAATCTTTATGCGTATTTGCGGATCAAGTTTAGCTCCGGGCTTACTGGTACATGATTAGGTAGGGGCGGGGCGAGAGGGCGTAGACTTCCCGGGGCGTGAGCAGGGGCTGGTCGTAGCCCGCGCCGGGAGTCTGGAAATTGTAGAAAAGTTTAAAGGCCTTGACGGGAATATTCCGCGCCCTGGCGTTGAAGGCGTAGGTCTGCCGTTTGAGGGAGGGGCTGCCGAAACCGTCGGAGCAGTGCACCAGCCGCACCCGCTCAAAGTTACTGCGCACCTCTTCCCGGTTCCGGATCATGACCCAGTTGAACTGATGGATCACGAGGAGCCGCTCCCCGCTCACGCCGTGTTCTATCAT
>JAISQV010000070.1 GCA_031273985.1 Spirochaetaceae bacterium
ATACCCTCCCGGCGGGGGCTTGAGCCTTGTTGAGGCGCCGGGCCCCGTAACAGGGCCGGGCGGGGAAACCCAAGGAGGAATGGGATGAGAAGAATCGAAACGGCCGTCCTGGCGGCGGCAGTGTTGGTGTTTGCGGGCTGTAACAGCGGCTCCGGCGATGCGGTGACGATAGGCGGCATGGGCCCGCTTTCCGGCGACAACGCGCAGTTCGGGCAGGAGGCGCGGAACGGCGCTCAGCTGGCGGTGGACGAGATCAATGCCGCGGGGGGCCTTCTGGGCAAGACCCTCAATCTGGTTTACGAGGATGATCAGTCGGACCCGGCGCTGGCCATCAATGTGTTCCGCAAGCTGACCAGTCAGGACAAGATTGGCTTTCTTATCGGCGGGGTTACTTCCGGGGCCACCCTGGCGATTACCGAGCAGGCCCAGGCCCAGAAGGTCGTGGTTATCGCGCCCTCGGCCACCCATGCGGATGTTACCAAGGCGGGGGATTTTATCTTCCGGGCCTGTTTCATCGATCCCTTCCAGGGGGTAGTGGGGGCCAACTTTGCCTGGGGCGATCTGGGCGCGCGGCGGGCGGCGGTGCTCTACAATCAGAGCAACGATTATGCCGTGGGGCTCTACGAGAATTTTGAATCCACCTTCCAGGCCCGGGGCGGCGCGGTCCTCGCCGAGGCCTACAACGAGGGGGAAATCGACTTTTCCGCGCAGATCACCCGGATCCGGGCCTTTAACCCCGCGGTGATCTACCTTCCCCAGTACTACGGAGCGGTGGGGCTCCAGGCCACCCAGATCCGGGCCCAGGGAATCACGGTACCGCTTCTGGGCGGGGACGGCTGGGACGGGCTGACCGCGGAGGCCCAGGACCAGGCGGCCCTGAACGGCTTCTTCTCCAACCACTATGCCTCGGACGCGACGGATCCGGCGGTGGTGGAATTTGTGACAAAGTACCGGGCCAAACACGGCAACGATCCGCTTTCCTTCGCCGCCCTGGGTTACGATTGTATGTACCTGCTCAGGGACGCGATACTCCGGGCCGGGTCCTTCGACACCACCGCCGTCAAGGACGCGCTGGCCGCCACGGACGGCGACTATGTGACGGGGCACCTTACCTTTGACGCAAACCGCAACCCCGTGAAGTCCGCGGCCATTCTGGAAGTGGTCCAGGCTCCCGCGGGAGGGCTGACCACGGTGTACCGGGCTACGGTCAACCCCTAAGGCAACCCGGCTGGCAGCGCCCGCTGCTTAGCCGGCCGCTCACCGGGGGAGCCGGCCTCCGGGCCGCCCTCCCCCTGACTGAAAGGAGGGAGCAGTGGATACGGCAAGTATCTTTCTGCAGCAGTTGGTGAACGGCGTGTCCCTGGGAAGCATCTATGCGCTCATCGCTCTGGGCTACACCATGGTGTACGGCATTGTGCTGCTCATCAATTTTGCCCACGGCGATGTGCTCATGGTGGGGGCTTACACGGGCTACTTTGTGTTAAGCGTCCTCAAACCCTCGCCGCTTTCCCTGATCATCGCCTTCGCCCTGTCCATGATTCTCTGCGCGCTGCTCGGCGTGACCATTGAGCGGGTAGCCTACCGCCGCCTGCGGAACGCGCCCCGGCTCAACAGCCTGATCACCGCCATCGCCGTGTCGCTTTTTCTGCAGAACGGCGCGCGGGTCCTGCCCTTTGTGGGGCCCAACCCGCACCCCTTCCCCAGGCCGGCGGTGTACAACTACCCGGTGGGGGGATTCTCCATTTCCAACATTCAAATCGTGGTGATAGTGCTTTCGATTCTGCTGATGGTGGCCCTGAACTATATTGTCAACTACACCAAGCGGGGCAAGGCCATGCGGGCCGTGTCCTTCGACACCCAGGCGGCCAGCCTCATGGGGATTCCGGTGAACGGGATCATCAGTTTTACCTTCGCCCTGGGTTCGATTCTGGCCGGGGCCGGGGGGGTGCTCTATGCCTGCGCCTACCCCCAGGTTTCCCCCGTCATGGGCACCATGCCGGGGCTCAAGTCCTTTGTGGCGGCGGTGCTGGGCGGCATAGGCTCCATTCCGGGGGCCATGCTGGGGGGCTACATTCTGGGCATCGTGGAAACCATGACCAAGGGCTACCTCTCTTCCCGCTATGCGGACGCCATTTCCTTTTCCATACTGATCATTATCCTCATGGTAAAACCTTCGGGGCTTTTGGGCAGGAAGGCGCGGATAAAGGTATGAAAACAAGCTCGCTGCGCACGACGCTGTTCCTGGGCGGCGTTTCCCTGGGGGCCGTGTTCCTGCCCATCCTGCTGATGAAGGCGGGGATCATTGACGCCTACGCCGCCCAGGTGATCACCCTGGGGGGAATCAATGCGATCATGGCGCTGAGCGTCAACACCATCACCGGCGTAACGGGGCAGCTCTCCCTGGGGCAGGCGGGCTTCATGGCCATAGGGGCCTATGCGTGCATATCCCTCTCCCTGGACGCGGGGCTGCCCATCCCGCTCAGTATCATCCTGGCCATGCTGATAAGCGCCCTGGCGGGCTTCCTCATAGGCTTCCCCACGCTGAAGCTTTCCGGCGATTATCTTGCCATCGTAACCCTGGGCTTCGGCGAGATTATCAGGGTGATTTTCATCAACACCAAGGCCCTCACCGGCGGGGCCGGGGGGCGGAAATTTACCACCCCGGTGTCGCTGGAGCCGGACCTGGCCTTCGGCATCGTAACGGCTTCCCTCATCGCGGTATTGATCCTTTTACAGAATTTCCTGCGCTCCAGTTATGGCCGGGCCATACTCGCCATACGGGAGGATGAGATAGCCGCCAACGCCAACGGGATCAGCGTGTTCCGCTACAAAATGACGGGCTTTGTCATAGCCTCCCTCATTGCCGGCCTCGGGGGCAGCCTCTATGCGCTGGTCCTGGGCTTCGTCAAGCCCGATGTGGGGGCCTTTCTGCGCAGCGTGGACTACCTGATCTTTGTCGTGCTGGGGGGCATGGGCTCCATGACGGGTTCGATTCTGGCGGCCTATGTGCTGACGAGCCTCCAGGAATTTCTGCGCTTCTTTCAGGATTACCGGCTGGTCATTTACCCGGTGATTCTGATTCTGGTGATGCTTTTCCGGCCCCAGGGCCTCCTGGGGATGCGGGAATTTTCCTTTACCGGCCTTCTGGAAAAACTCCGGCGCCCCAGGGCGGGCAAGGCTGCCGGAAGCGGGGCCGGAGGCGGGAAGGCGGGACCCCATGGCTGAGCGGGGCGGCAGAGGGGGGCTCCGGCTCAAAGTCTCGGACCTTTCCATGATCTTCGGCGGGCTCCGGGCGGTGAGCGGCTTTTCCTGCGAACTCTACCACGGGGAGCTGGTGGGCCTCATAGGGCCCAACGGGGCGGGAAAGACCACGGTCTTCAATATGCTCTCGGGGATCTACACGCCCACCGGGGGGAGCATAGCCTACTGGGACCGCCAGGCCCAGGCCCACAGCGTGGGGAAAAAGGCCCCCGCGGCGCTGAACCGCATGGGCATTTCCCGGACCTTTCAGAATATCAGGCTCTTCAACAACCTCACCGTGGAGGACAATGTGCGGATAGCCCTGCACGCCCGCCGGAAGGCGAATCCCCTGGACGTGCTGCTCCGGCTCCGGCGCTTCCATGTCGACGAGGAGCACATGGTGGAGCGGGCCGGGGAGCTGCTCTCCCTGTTCAAGATAGAGCACAAGAAGGGGGAGCTTGCCCGTAACCTCCCCTACGGGGAGCAGCGGAAGCTTGAGATAGTCCGGGCCCTGGCATCCAACCCGGCGCTGCTCCTTTTGGACGAACCGGCGGCGGGGATGAACCCCCAGGAGACGGAGGAACTCATGCAGCTCATCGCCTTTATCCGGGAAAAGTTCAACCTTACGATTCTGTTGATAGAACACGATATGCGCCTCGTCATGGGTATCTGCGAGCGGCTTATGGTGCTGGATTACGGCAGGACCATAGCCCAGGGCTCCCCGGAGGAGATACGGAAGGATCCCGCCGTGGTAAAGGCCTATCTGGGGGAGGAGGCGCTGATTGATACTTAACGTGGAGAATCTTACCGTCCACTACGGGGCGATAAAGGCGCTCAGGGGGATCTCCTTTGAGGTTGCGGAGGGGGAGATCATCAGCCTGATAGGTTCCAACGGCGCGGGAAAGACCACGACGCTCCACAGTATTTCCAACATCATCAGGAAGACCGCCGGCTCCGTGGTCTTTGACGGGGAGGACATCAGCGCGTGGCCGCCGGACCGTATCGTGGCCGCGGGCCTCGTGCAGGTGCCTGAGGGCCGGCGGATCTTCGCCAACCTTTCCGTGCGGGAGAATCTTGAGATGGGTGCCTATACCCGGAAAGACCGGGCCGGCGTGAGGGACGACGAGGAGCGGGTCTTCGGCATCTTTCCCCGCCTCAGGGAAAGGCTCCGCCAGGTGGCGGGCACCCTCTCCGGCGGCGAACAGCAGATGCTGGCCATGGGCCGCTCCCTCATGGCCAAGCCCCGGCTGCTCCTCCTGGACGAGCCCTCCATGGGGCTGGCGCCGATACTGGTGGATGAAATCTTTGCCGTGATACGCCGGATCAACGAGGGCGGGGCGACGATACTCCTGGTGGAACAGAATGCCTACAAAGCCCTGGGCATAGCGGCGCGGGCCTATATACTTGAAACCGGGGAGATCGTAAAAACCGGCCCGGCCCGGGATCTCATGAACGACGAGGCGGTGAAGGCCGCCTATCTGGGAGGCTGATCATGCTAGTCCGCCGTGTAATGACCGAGAATCCTGTCTTCACCCGGCCCGAAACACCGGTGAACGACGCGCGGGAACTGATGGACCGGGAAAACATCAAGCACCTGCCCGTGCTGGACAGGGCCAATACCCTGACGGGGATCGTAACCCTCAAGGACCTGATCCGGGCCGCCCCCTCTTCGGCCACCAGCCTGGACATCTACGAGATAAGCTACCTCCTCTCCAAACTCAAGGTGGAAAAGGTGATGCAGCGGAAGGTGATCACCGTGAACGAGGACGAGGTGGTGGAGGAAGCCGCCCGGATCATGGCGGACCGGGGCATAGGCTGCCTGCCGGTCATGCGCGGCTCCCTCATGGCGGGCATCATCACGGACACGGACCTTTTCCGGGTCTTTATCAATGCCTTCGGCGCCCGCAAGAGCGGCGTCCGCATCGCCGTCAAGATTGTCGAAAGGCCGGGGGAACTGGCGGCGCTCTCCGGGGCCATAGCCCGGCGGGGGGGAAACATTCTTTCCTACGTCTACGCCGACGGGGACGATCCCGGACACTCCCGCTGCACCATGAAAATTGCCGGCCTGGACATTGCCGCCGTGGAAGAGATACTGGCCTCGCTGCCGGAAGTGGAGACAGAGGATCTGCGGGAAAGCCGGGGAGAGTAACACGGCCGATTCGGAATTCGGGCGCATCCCCGGTGCTTTGCACCGGGGACCGGGCTATCCGCTCCAATTTTTTCTGCCCGGAAGGGGCAGAAAAAGATTTCCGCTTCTATCCCTTGCGCGGCTGAAAGCCTGCGGCTTTCAGCTTGGGGGTTTGCGCCTCCGGCGCAAACCCCTGGGACGGGAGGCCGGGGGCGTTGCTGCTGAAGCCGCTCTGCGGCTTCAGCGGGGGAGAGCAGGGGACGTTGCGGGGCTCCCCCGCGTGAGCGGGTTCTTGGCCCCCCGCACGGGGGTAGCCCGGCACCTTGGGCCGGGCGTAGGGGGCCCGGCCCCATATGCGTACATTTAAGCAAGAAATCAACCACTTTTCCGCCAGCTTTAAAGGAAAAGTAGACCACACTTTTCCGCTACGGGTTAAGGAAAAGTAGACTTTTCGCCTGAAATCGT
>JAISQV010000075.1 GCA_031273985.1 Spirochaetaceae bacterium
GCATATTCATGCAAAAAATCTCCGATTTATGGGCTGCTTTCGGAGTTTGCAAGGTATAAAAATTCACTTTGTGAATTTTTATACGGTTTTATGCGCGAAGCGCAACAAACTCCTAGTACGGAAGGTCTCTAATACACAGCCTTCATTGAAAATGCGGATAAACCGGAAGAATTTTTAACCACAAAGATACAAAGGGCACGGAGGTTTTAATTAGAAAATATCCTTTCCCCTTCCTTTTCGCCTTCGTGCGCCTTCGTGGTTAAATTCTTTCTTTTTCTTTCGTGTCCTTAGCGCCCTTTACTTTTCCTCGACTTTTCCTCAGTTCCATAACGGAAAAGTTCCATAGCGGAAAAGTGCCCGTTGTGGTTAAATCCTTCCTAAAAGATAGGTAACCATGATTTGATTTGTGGGTCAAGTTTAGCTCCCGCCCCGGGCGCATTAGTTCTCCGCCACCGTATGGTAATACCAGTCCATCCCCCCGGTAATCGCCTCATCGCTCAGGGTAGCCCCCGCGCTGCCTATGATCCGGCCATCGTTGGTTGCCAGTTCCCCGTCAAACACATTAAAGGCGCCCGTCTCCATCCGTTCCCGGGCGGCGGCAATAATTTCCGCGGTGTTTGGCGCGGCAAGGCCCGAAAGGGGGGTAATATCGATAATACCTTCTGCAAGGCCGCCCAAATAAGGGGCCGTGGTAAACGTGCCGTCCATGACACTTTGCACCAGGTGGGTGTAGTAGACCCCCCAATGCCAGACCACCGAGGTAAGAACCGCGCCGGGGGCTTCCCCGCTCATGTCGCTGTTGTACCCGACAGCCCACACCCCGGCCCGCTCCGCCTCAATCTGGGGATTCGGCGTATCGCAGTGCTGGGCTATCACATCGCAGCCTTCGGCGATAAGCCGCCGGGCGGCGTTTGCCTCCTCCATGGGATCAAACCAGCTATGGGTTACCGAAACATGAATGCGGGCCGCCGGGTTTACCGATTCCACCCCTAGGGCAAAGGCATTGATCCCCCCGCTGACCTCGCTGTTTTCCTTGCCCATGGCCGCCACATAGCCTATCCTGTTTGTTCTGGTTTTAAGCCCCGCCGCGATGCCGCTCAGGTAGCGGGCCTGATAAATCCGCCCGAAGTAATTGGTAAAATTCACGGCATTGTTTTTGTAACCCGTGGCGTGGGCAAAAACCACCTGGGGAAATTCCTCCGCCAGCTTTTCGCAGGTGTCCATGTAGCCGTAGCTGGTGGCAATAATGATGTTGGCCCCCAGGGCGATACAGTCCCGCATGACGCTCTCAATGCCCTCCGGGTCCGCGTCCGCCACATTAACCTTGCGGATAACCTGCTCCGGCCCAAGCCCCAGGCGCTCCTGCATTTCCCGGATACCCCGTTCATGCTCATAGGCATAGCCCGAAGTTTCGTTTGCCGGATTGGAAATATGAATAACCCCCAGGACGATGTTTTCCTTTGGGAGCGGTTTTCCCGGCTGCCACCGGGCGCTTTTATTGCCGCATCCCGCAAGAATAAGCCCAAGGCCGGCCGCAAAAAAAAGCTTCATCAAAAATCGAATTTTTCCCATTGTTTACTCCTCACCCATTAGCCTGACATTCCGGTAATACCAAGTTATACCGTTTTTGATCTCCTCATCGGAAAGAGCCGCCCCCTCCCGGCCTACGGTGTTTCCGTCGTTCGTTTGCATCACTCCCCCGTACACATGGAAGCCCGGCGTATCCAGCCGGCGGCGGGCCTCCGCCACCGCTTCGGCGGTTCCCGGCGCGGCAAGGCGCTCATTGATCGGCGTAATATCAACCATCCCCTCACTGAGGCCGCCGAAGTAAGGCGCCGTCGTGAAGCTGCCGTCTATTACGCTCCGCACCAGGGCCGTATAGTAAATATCCCAGTGCCAGACCACGGAAGTGATGACCGCGCCGGGGGCGTCGGCGCTCATGTCGGTGTTGTAACCTATGCCCCACACCCCAGCCCGCTCCGCCTCAATTTGGGGCGCCGGTGAATCCACATGCTGGGCGATCACATCGCAGCCTTCTTCGATCAGCGTCCTGGCCGCCCAGGTTTCCCCCATGGGATCGAACCAGCTATGCGTTACCTTTACATAAACCTCCGCTTCGGGATTTACCGATTCCACGCCCCTGGCAAAGGCATTGAGCCCGCTGGTAACCTGGCTGTTTTCCATAGGCATGGCCGCCACATAACCCACCTTGTTTGTCAGGGTTTTAAGCCCCGCCGCAATGCCCGACAGATACCGCGCCTCATAGATTCGCCCGTAATAGTTGGTGAAATTACTGTTATTGCGCTCCGTCCCGGTAGCATGGGCAAAGATCACCTGGGGAAATTCTTCCGCCAGTTTTTTGCAGGTGCTTAAATACCCCTCGCTGGTTGCGATAATAATATTCGCCCCCTGGGCAATACAGTCGCGTATCTCATTCTCCACAAGGATAGGTTCCGTGTCGTAGACATCAAATTTATGAATGAACTGCCGGCCGGCAAGACCGATTGCTTCCTGCATCTTTCTGATTCCCGTTTCGTGGGCATAGGCGTACCCGGAAGTCATGCTGCGGGGATCCTCGATGTGCACAACCCCGATAACGATTCTCTCCCGGGGAAAAGGCGCCCCCGGCATCCAGCGGCTCATGCTCCTGGCGCAGCCCGCAAGGGCCAGGCCCAATCCCGCCAGACATACCATTCTTCCCGCGCCCGTCATTCCTTTCATCCCTCCGCGATCGCTCACACCCACATACCGCAATAAAGTCCCAAAACCGCGGGCAGGCAGCGCAGCATCACTATCTTCAGGGTATGGAAAAGGAAGCTATTCCTGCCGCGCAATGTTGCAGCCTATTAAACAGGGCCCGCATGATTTTCCCGCCCCGCCCGCAAACAGGACCCCCGATGGCTTCAGTATAAACACATTTTCCCCGCAGGTCTATACGGAGGAGGGAGGAGAGGAAAAGGGGAGGGGGCCAAGCCCCCTGAAGAACCCGCTAAGAACTCGCTTGCGCGAGGGAGGGTTCGCGGGAGAGCCCCGCAACGCCCCCCGGCCTTCTCCCCGGACCCCCGTACAAGCGGCTTCTTGCCCGAAATTCCCCGCTTTTGTCCCTGCCGCCTTGAGGCATACTTTTCCGTAGCCCATAGCGGGAAAGCGGTAAATTCTTCTTTAATCTCTTTTTTCGCGGTTTTCGCGGTTAAATTTTCCCATGAATTTTGGAGTTCACCCTTCGCGCCGATCC
>JAISQV010000115.1 GCA_031273985.1 Spirochaetaceae bacterium
CAGAATGCCGAAAACAGGCTGGTTTTGCTTTAATTTGTCCTCGTTTCTTTGTCCGTGTTGTCTGTGAGGTCCGTGGTTATATCAATTCTTTTAGCCCAATCAAGAAACCGGCACTGGCAGCGTTACGGTCATGAAGATTGTCTCGTCCGGCGCTGAAGATCTGGCCGAGGCGGCGGAAGCCCTGCGCCGGGGCGCCCTGGTGGCCTTTCCCACAGAGACGGTCTACGGGCTTGGGGCGGACGCCTTTAACCCCGACGCGCTGGCGCGGGTTTTTGAGGTCAAGGGCCGCCCCCGCTTCGATCCGCTGATCATTCACATTGCCGCCCTGGAGGATCTTTCCCGGATTGCCGATACGGGCCGCCTGGATTCTGCGGGCCGCCGCCGCTTTGACGCGCTGGCCTCGCGGTTCTGGCCCGGCCCCCTTACGCTGATCCTTCCCCGGAAGCCGCTTGTGCCGGATCTTGCCACGAGCGGGCTCCCTACGGCGGCGCTGCGCTTCCCCGCCCATCCGGCGGCGCGGCGGCTCATAGAGCTTTCCACCGGCGCCGTGGCGGCCCCCAGCGCGAATCTCTTTGGCCGGCTTTCCCCCACCAGGGCGGAGCATGTGCGGGAGCAGTTGGGGGAAAGCATTGACTATATTATCGACGGGGGGCCCGCCTGGGTGGGGCTTGAATCCACGGTGCTGGACCTTTCCGCAGGCCCTCCGCGCATACTCCGGCCCGGCGGCGTTTCCCGGGAGGATATTGAAGCCCTGATAGGGCCCGTAGAAATGGGGGGGGCCGATGCGCGGCCCGCGAGTCCGGGTATGCTCAAGGGCCACTATGCCCCGCGGACGCCCCTGACGCTGCACGGGGCGGCGGAGATGGCGGCGCTGCCCTGTTCCGCCGGGGAGGGCTATCTGTTTTTCAGCGGGGGGAGCCGGGACGCGTGGCTGAAGCGCCGCGGGGGGGCTGGGGCCTGGGCCCTCTCGGAATCCGGCTCCGCCGCCGAAGCCGCGGCGCGGCTCTTTGCCGCCCTGCACGAGATGGACGCCCAGGGCTTCACGCGGATCCACGCCGAGGCCGCGCCGGAGACAGGCCTGGGCCCCGCCATCAACGACAGGCTGGGGAGGGCGCAGTTCCGGGGGGCCGGTTAAGCCCTCTCTGTTTCTATGCGTTTGTCTTGGGGCGAGTATGCGCTTCGCGCAGCAAAGTCCTAGTCAAAATTGACCTGGGGCCGGGAGCGGGCGGCCTCGCTTATCTCGAAGTAGGGGCGCGCCGTGAAGCCCAGGCTTCCCGCGATGAGGGAGCCGGGGAAGGAGCGGATTCGGGTGTTGAAGCTTCCCACGCTGTCGTTGTAGCGCCGGCGGGCCACGGCAAGGCGGTTTTCCGTTCCCGCAAGCTCGTCCTGCAGGGCAATGAAGTTTGCGGCGGCCTTGAGGTCCGGGTACTGTTCCGCCACCACGAGGAGCCGGGAAAGGGCGGACTCTACCCCGTTGTAGCCCTCGGCCTTTTCCTCCACCGTCCTGGCCCCGGCGAGGCGGGCGCGCGCTTCGGCTATGTCGCTGAACACACGCTCCTCGTGGGATGCGTAGCCCCGGACGGTGTTCACAAAGTTGGGGATAAGATCGCTGCGCCGCTGGAGCTGGTTGTCTATCTCCGACCACGCGGCGTTGACCGTTTCGTCCAGCGTAATGAGGCTGTTTCGAGCGTTGAAGTACGTTGCTATCAGCACGGCAATCACGGCGATAAGCCCTATAACAGTTACCCTTGCTTTCATCTTTTCAACTCCCTTGCCGTAGTTTATTAAAAACCCCTGGAAGCGCCGCCGCCCCCGAAGCCGCCGCCCCGGAACCCGCTGAAGCCGCTTCCGGAGGAGCCGGGGGACCTGAACCCGCCGGAGGAGCCGAAGTTCCCCGGCCTGAAGCCCCCGGAGTTGAGGTTCGTGAAGTAGAACCCCCGCCTTCTTCTCCCGAGGCGGGCGGCCATGCCAAACCAGAACAGACTCGGCAGCACGAAGAGGATCAGCAGGCCCAGGGGCGGGTCTTCGCCGGAGGGGGCGGGGGCGCTCAGGTTCAGCTCCGCGGGGTCCACCCCCTTTTCGCGGGCCACGGCGGCGGCAATCGCCTGCATTCCCTTGAGGAGGCCGCCGCTAAAATGGTCCTGCCTGAAGTCGGGGATCACCGCCGTGTCGAGAATCCTCCCCGCGGCGGAATCCGGAATGGCGCCTTCCAGGCCGTAGCCCACCTCTATCTTCACCCGCCGCTCCCTTACGGCAAGGATGAGGAGCACGCCGTCATCGTTCCTGCCGCCTATGCCCCAGGCGCCGGCCAGGGCCAGGGAAAAATCGTCCAGCGAGGGATAGGGGGCGTAGCTTTCCACGGTAACCACCGCCAGTTGGGCGCCGGTCCCTGTCTCCAGGGCCGAAGCGAGGGCCTCCGCCGCCCGCAGATCACCGGCGTCCATGACACCGGCAAAGTCGTTCACGTAGCCGGAGGGCTCAGGCAGGGTTCCCCGGGCCTGGGCGGAGAGGGAGAGGGCCGCGCAGAGGGCGAAGAGGCCGGGGAGCAGCCGTCTGTACATCAGACGCCCTCCGCCGGCATGGAGTTTACGGCGTCCGCCAGCCTTGAGAGGGAGTCCAGGAGGGAGGCGGCAAGTTCCAGAGGCTTTTCCCCGCTACCGGCGGGGGAAAGGTTGCGGAAGTCGTTCAGCCGGGAAAAATCCCCGGCGCCTACCCCGTATTCCCGCTCAACCCGGTCGAGCAGTTCTCCGGTTTGCCGGGGCGCCTCTATGCCCCTGAGCCGGAGGAGCCCCCGGAAAAGGGTATTCCCCACCCCGGACCAGGCGGACAGGAGCCGCCCCAGGGTCTTTTCGTTTCCCCCGGCGGCAATGAGCATACGCCGTATGTCGCCCAGGGCGCCCCGGAGCTTTTCCTCCATTTGGAGGCGGAGATGGGAGGAATCCAGGGAAAGGCCCTCAAGCCCGCTATTCCCGAAGAGCACCCTGTGGGCCTCCAGAATATCCTGATACTCCAGGGGAAAGACATCCGAGGCGGAAAGAAATTCCTCCCTGGTCATGATCAACGGCGTTATCCCGTGTTTCCGCCCCAGGGCCGCGGTCCTTTTCCCCGCCTCGAATATTTTCCGCGTATCGTTCCTTTCAAGGATGATCAGTATATTGATATCCGAAAA
>JAISQV010000151.1 GCA_031273985.1 Spirochaetaceae bacterium
TTCTTTACGATGTACGATCAGCGGACCCGTCTTGCCCAGGAGGTGGTCAAGCGGGTGAGCGCCTATTTTAGGGATAAGGTTTTTACGACGATTGTCCCCCGGAATGTGCGGCTTTCCGAGGCCCCCTCCCACGGGCTGGCCATTTCCCAGTACGATCCCCAGAGTTCGGGCGCCAAGGCCTACCGGAGTTTGGCCGCGGAGTTGCTGCAGCGTGGCCCCTAAGCGGCGGCTGGGAAGGGGGCTGGACGCTCTTTTCCCGGCGGAAGTGGGCCCGGCAGACGGGGAGCCGGTTTACGGCGGGGAGGAATCCGGGGCCGGGCTGCTTTTGGACGCGGAGGATGCGGCCCCGCCGGCGGGCGCGGGGGAGATCCGGGTGCCTTTGGACCGCATCACGGCGAATCCCGACCAGCCCCGGAAGCATTTTGACGAGGAGGCCCTGCGGGAGCTGGCGGATTCGATCCGGGAGCACGGGGTGATAGAGCCGCCCATCGTGGAGGACGCGGGGGACGGGACCTGGGTGCTGATCGCCGGGGAACGGCGGGTCCGGGCGGCCCGTCTTGCGGGGCTGGAAACGGTTCCCGTGCTGGTGCGGGTCTTTACCGAGGCGGAGCGTATGGAGGTGGCGCTGATAGAGAATATTCAGCGCTCGGATCTTAACCCCGTGGAGGAGGCTGCCGCCTATAAGCGCCTCATGGAGATTTCCGGCCTTTCCCAGGAGGAGGTGGCCGCCCGGGTGGGCAAGAACCGCTCCACGGTAACGAATACGCTGCGCCTGCTCAAGCTGCCGGATACCATGCGGGAGGCCCTGGCCTCCGGGGCGCTGTCGCCGGGGCATGGCCGGGCGCTGCTCTCCCTGGGGGAGGGGCCGGAGCAGGAGGCGCTTTTCCGGGAGATCACCGGCGGGGGGCTTTCCGTGCGGGAGGCGGAGAAGCGGGCCTCGGCGCTTGCCGGGGAAGGGCGCGCGGAGGGCGCGGAAAAGCCCGCCGGACCGGGCGGCGCGGGCGGATCGGGAAAAGGCGGCGGGCCGGCGCGGGACCCGGAGCTTACGCGCATAGAGCAGCGCTTCATCGATACCCTGGGAACGAAGGTCTCCATCAGCGGGGACCTTTCCCGGGGGAGCGTCAGGATCGATTATTATTCCATGGACGATCTGGACCGGCTTCTGGGTATCATGGGGGGGCCCCCGTGAAGGCGTCCCGGACGCTGCCCGGCGCGGGAGGGGCATGAAGTTCCTCCATACGGCAGACCTGCACCTGGGCAAGGTTTTTCACGAACATTCCCTGCTGGAAGACCAGCGCCATATGCTCAGGCAGCTTGCCGAGATTCTTTCCGAGCCCTCGTGGGAGGCGCTGCTCATAGCGGGGGATGTCTACGACCGGTCCATACCCTCCCCGGAGGCGGTGAGTCTCTTTTCGGGCTTTCTGGGGCAGCTCAAATTTCAGCGGCCGGACCTGGAAATACTGATACTGCCGGGAAACCACGATTCCGCCGTGCGGCTGGGCTTCGGGAAGGAGCTTTTCTCCGCCCTGGGGATACACTTTGTGACGGACCCCAACGACGCGGTGAAGCCTGTAACGGTGGGCGGGGGGCAATGCAGTTTTTTCCTCCTCCCCTTCCTCCATCCCGGCAGTCTTAGCGCCCGGCTGACCGCGGGGGAACCTGCCGGGGCGGCTTCCGGGGCTGCTTCCGGGCCGGAGGGGGAGACGCCCCTGCGCTCCCAGGCGAAGCTTGCCGCCGAGGCTGCGGCCCGGCTGGAGGCGGCCCGGCTGGAGGCTCTGGCGGCGGGTTCCCGCTGGGCCGTGCTGGGGGCCCACCTCTTTGCCGGCGGGGGGCAGAGCTCAGAGTCCGAGCGTATCTTCCTGGGAAGCGCCGAGCAGGTGGATCTTTCCCCCTTTGCCGGTTTCGACTACACGGGCCTGGGGCACCTCCACCGGCGGCAGCAGGCGGGGGAGCGGGCCTGGTACTCCGGCAGCCCCCTGGCCTACTCCTTCGGTGAGGGGGCCCAGGAGAAGTCCTTCCTCCAGGTGGAGCTAAGCGCGGGAAGGGAGGCGGCGGTAACGCCCCTGCCGGTGCGGCCCCTGCGGAAACTGGTCAGCCTTACGGGGAGTTTCAGCTACTTTTACCGGGAAAGCGTGGGGGACCCGGCGGTCGGCGAAGCGGAGGAAGCTTACCTCGAAGTTACCCTCACCGGCACGGACCTGACGGCAAACCCCCTGCCCCTGCTGCGGCAGCGTTTCCCCTGGATTCTCTCGGTACGGCAGAACGAAGCCTTTGCAGCCCTGCGCAGGGAGGCTCCCCCCGGTACCGTGATCTCCGGGGAGCGGCGCACCCTGGCCGATGATTTCCGGGACTTCCTCGCCGGCATCTACGGGGAGGGCTTCACGGACGACGAAAAGACGGGCCTGTTCCGGGAACTGCTGGAAGAGGTCCGCGCCGGAGGCCCGCCGTGAGGCCGGAGCGTCTCTATCTGAACAACTTCGGGCCCTTTCTTGGGGAAACGAACATAGACTTTGACGCCCTGGACGACATCTTTCTCATCACCGGCAAGACGGGCTCCGGGAAGACCAGCATCTTCGATGCGATCTGCTTCGCCCTCTACGGCAGGGTTCCGGGGAGCCGGGGGGATCACCTGACCCGGCTGCGAAGCGACTATGCCGGGGACGAGGCGGAGTGCCGGGTGGCGCTGGACTTTTCCGTGGGCGAGGAGCGCTACCGGGTGGAACGTTCCCCCAAGCGGGAGCGGCCCAACAAGAAAAAGAGCGGCCTCGTGACGGAGGATGAAAAGGCCGCGCTCTACCGCATCACGCCGGGGGGGCTCAGGGGCCTCAATACCAAAAAAAGTGAAGCCGACGAGCGGATCCGCGCCCTCATCGGCCTCGACGCGGCGGAATTTTTCAGGATAGTCCTCCTTCCCCAGGGGGAGTTTGCCGAATTCCTCCGGCAGAACACGAGCAGCCGCCAAAAATCCCTGGGGAAGCTCTTTCCCGTGGAGGAGGCCGAGGGGGTCAGGCTTCTGGCCCTGGAACGGGCGAAGGCCGCCTCCCTGGAAACCTCGGTGGCCCGGCAAAGCCTGGAGGAGGTGAGCAAGCGCATCACCTTTGCCACCAGGGACGAGTTACGCGCTGCGGCGGAGGCCGCCCTGGAAAGCGCCCGGAAACAGGCGCAGGCCCTGGCGGAGGAGGCGGGCACCCTGCGTGCGGGCCTGGCGGCGCGGGAAGAGGAGCGTGAGGCGGCGGCGCGGCTTGGGGAACTTGAGAAGGCCGCCCTGGAGAGCGAAGCCCTAGTCCCGGTGATGGCGGAAAAGGAGGCGGCCCTGACCCGTTCCCGGAAGGCCCGGCCCCTGGCGGAGCTGCTCCGCCGGGAGGAGGAACGGAGGCGGGAAGCCGAGGCTGCGGGGCGGGAACTGGAAGCGGCCCTTGCCGCACGGAGCGCCGCGGCGGAGGCGGCGGAGAATCTGCAAAGGCGCGGCGGGGAAATGGCCGCCCTGGAGGACTCTATCCGGGAGCTGGAGCGGAAGCGGCAGGTCTACGCGGGAATCATCGCCGAAGAAGAGGAACTCCTCAGGGCCGAGGCGGAGGCGGCCTCCCTCGGCTCCGCCCTGGCAAAACTGGCCGGGGATGCGGAGGCCGGCAGGAAGCGGCTGGGCCTTTTGGAGGCAGAGATACGCAGCCTGGAGGAGAAGAGCCGGGACGCGGAGGCCCTGGAACGGCGCTGGGAAGGGGCCCGGCAGATCAACGAAAGGCTCGTGCAGCTAAAAAAGCTCGCCGCCGAGGCGGAAAGCGCCGGAATCGAGGAGGAGGCCGCCGGGGAGAAGGCGGCAGCGCTGGAAGCGGAATGTGCGGAACTGGAGCGCCGCATCCCGGCGCTGGAGGAGGAGATTCGCGCCCTCAAGGCGGAGCGGGAGCTGGGGGAACGGGCGGACATGGCGGCGCTCCTGGGCGCGGGGCTCAAACCGGGGGAGCCCTGCCCGGTCTGCGGCTCCAGGGAGCACCCCGATCCGGCGGCGGCCCACCCCCGGCTCTTCGGCATCCCCGAGCGCATAGATTCGCTGGAACACGCGGCGGGGGACGCCCGGGAAAGCCTGGCCGCGAAGAAGGCCGATCTGGAGGGCTTCAGGCGGGAAGCCCGGCGGCGGGCGGAGCGGGGGGCGGAACTCCTGGCCTCCCAATCGGAACTCAAGGGAGAAGTGCCGGAAGCTCCGGAGGCTTCCGGGGATCTCTCCCCCGCTCTGGCGTCCTTCCTGCGGGACACGGAGCGCCTCCCCAAGCCGGAAGAAACCGCCCGGCTCCTTGAGGCCCACGTGAGGCGGCTCAACGAGCTTACCGCGGAGCGGGCAGCGGCGCGGCGGGCGGAGACCCGTGTGGCGGAACTCCGGCGGGAGGAAGCCCCCGCGCAAAAATTCCTTGCGGAACAGGAGAAGGAGAGCGCCGCCCTGACGGAAAAGCTCCGCCACCTGAGCGCCCAGGCCGCGGAAATGCGGGAACGGCGGGGGCGGCTTCTCGAGGCGGAACCTTCGGGGGAGGCCCCGGCGGAGCCCAGAGAGGCCCTGGCGGAACTGGACCGCCGCGTTACCGAAGCCGGGGAGAGACTCCGCTCTTACCGGGAGGAACGGGAGGAGGCCGGGAAGAGCCTCGCCGCGGCGGAAGAACGGGAAGCCCAGGGCCGGAACCGGCGGGAAGAAACCGGGAAGCGCCGCCTCGAGGCGGAGACGGCCCTGGCATCGGCGCTCCGGGCATCCCCCTTTCCCGGCGCCGAAGAACTCCGGGCGGCCCTCCTCGACGAGGCCGCCGAGGCGGAGGCGGAGGAAGCCCTCAGCCGTTACCGGGAAGACGCGGCGCGGCGGGAATCCCTGGGGGCGGAACTGCGGCGCTCCCTCGGCGCGGCCCGGCAGAAGATAGCCGCCCTGGAAGCCGCCTCGGGAAGGCTGCCCCCGGCGGAGGAGATAGGCGCCCGCCTTGCCGCCCTTGAGGGGGAGCGGGCCGAAGCGGAGGCCCGGCGGGAGCGGGCCGGCGGGGAACTGGCAGCGCTGGAACGGGACGAGGCGCTGCTCGTGGCGGCCCAGGAGCGCTACGAGGCCCTCTCCCAAAAGAGCCGGAGACTCGGCGCCCTGGCGGACGATTTGAGCGGGAAGAATCCCAAAAAGAGGGCCTTTGACGCATGGCTCCTGGGGCGCTACCTGGAAGAAGTCGCCGCCTATGCGACCGGCCGGCTGGAGCGCATGAGCGAGGGCCGCTACTCCCTCCTTCTGGACAGCGCCGCCGCCGGGGGCAACGCCAAATCCGGGCTGGACCTGGCCGTGTTCGATGCGTACACCGGCAAATGCCGCCCCTGCGCGACCCTCTCCGGCGGGGAAAGCTTCATGGCCTCCATCAGCCTGGCCCTGGGACTGGCGGACTCGATACAAAACCGTTCCGGCGGCGTAAGGCTCGATGCGGTCTTCATCGACGAGGGCTTCGGCAGCCTGGACGAAAGCACCCTGGACCTGGCCCTCGTCATCCTGGACGAACTCCGGGAACAGCGCATGGTAGCCCTCATCTCCCATGTCGGCGAAATGCGCTCCCGCATCCCCAGCCGCATCGAAGTCCTGAAAAGCGGCTCGGGCTCCCGCATCCGGCAAAACGGGGAGGGTCCGGAGGTCTGAGTGAAGAATCAGGAAGGCTCCCGACCCCATCCCGAAGTTTGCGCCCGCGCAATACTTCGCCTTCCTTCTGCGACTTTTTCGCGGCTAACCATTTTTCGCGATTTGTAATCATACCCGGAATTGTGGGTCAAGTTTGGGGCCAGGGGACCGGCCCCCCGCTACCGGTAACTCGTTCTGACCTTCGCCTCCCGGCGGCGGCGCTCAAAGGCCAGGTCTATCAGGGTGTCGATGAGTTTGCCGTAGGAAAGGCCCGCCGCTTCCCAGAGTTTGGGGTACATACTGATCCGGGTAAAGCCCGGCATGGTGTTGATCTCGTTTACCAAAACTTCCTCCTGGCCCCGGAGAAAAAAGTCCACCCGGCCGAGCCCCTCGCAGCCCAGGACCCGGAAGGTCTTGATCGCCAGCGCCTGGATTTTCCCGGCCAGGGCGGGGGGGAGCTTCGCGGGTATCTCCAGCGCCGCGCCGTTTTCGTCCAGGTACTTGGCGTCGTAGGAGTAGAATTCGTGGCGGGTTATGACCTCCCCCGGAGGCGAGGCGGCGGGCTCCTCGTTGCCCAGGACTGCGCACTCGATTTCCCTTCCCTTGATAAATTCTTCAAGGATGATTTTTCTGTCGTACTCAAAGGCCTCCCGGACAAAGGCGTTATATTCCGCTTCGTCATGGATCTTGTTCACCCCGACGGAAGAGCCCATGTTGGCGGGCTTCACAAAGAGGGGGAGGCCCAGTTCCCCGGTAACTTCCCCAAAGTCGGGAATGGGCTCATGCGCTGCAAGGGCCCTGAACCTGCCTATGGGAAGCCCCGCGTCCCGGAGGAGGCGCTTCATCACATCCTTGTCCATGCCCACGGCGGAGCCCAGGACCCCGGAACCCACAAAGGGCAGGTCCGCCAGGCGGAGCAGCCCCTGGACGGTGCCGTCCTCCCCAAAGGGCCCGTGGAGGATAGGGAAGATCACATCCGCCTGGGCGCCCTCAGCCTCCGGGGCAAGCCCCCCTCCCTGGGGCGCAAACACAACCGTTTTACTGTCCGGGCCTATTTCCGGCAGGGCGGCGCCGGGGCTCGACAGTATTGCTGCGGACGGCGTGTAGTGCCAGCGGCCCGTCTTGTCTATGCCCAAAAGAACGGGCTCGTACTTTTCCCGGTCCAGGGCATCGCAAATATTCCGCGCCGACTGAAGCGACACCTCGTGCTCCGCCGACTTTCCCCCATAGAGGATTCCCACCCTGATCTTCGCCATGCCGTCTCCCTTGCCCTGTTTCATGTTTGATTCTATCATAAAGGCGATATGGAAAAAATGAAAGACCGCTGCCCCTGGTGTCTGGGCAGCGACATCTACACCCGCTACCACGACACCGAATGGGGCCGCCCGGAGAGGGACAGCCAAAAACTCTTTGAATTTCTCGTCCTCGAAGGCGCCCAGGCGGGCCTCTCCTGGCTTACGATACTGAAGCGCCGGGAAGGTTACCGCGCCGCCTTCGACGGCATGGACCCGGAGCGGATGGCCCGCTACGGCGAACGCGACATTGAGCGCCTCGTCCGGGACGAGCGCATTATCCGCAACCGCCGGAAGATTGTCTCCGCCGTGGAAAACGCCAGGGCTTACCTCGCCATGCCGCGTCCCCTTTCCGACTGGTTCTGGGACCGGGTGGACGGGGAGCCCGTCGTCAACCGCTTCAAGACCATGCAGGAGATTCCCGCCTCCACCCCCCTCTCCGAGGGTATCTCCCGGGACCTGAAAAAACAGGGTTTCACCTTCGTGGGCCCCACCATCGTCTACGCCTTCCTCCAGGCGACGGGCTTTGTCAACGATCACCTCACCACCTGCTTCCTCCACCCCCGCTCCCGCCGTAAGGCGGGAACGCAGGGGTGACTGACACCATATGCGTATACTTATCAAGAAATTAACCACGAAAAGCACGAAAGATACGAAAAGAAGAGGAATAATGAGATGATTACTAGCAAAAATTTCGTGCTTTTCGTGTCTTTC
>JAISQV010000156.1 GCA_031273985.1 Spirochaetaceae bacterium
GAGCGAGTGCTACCTCCCCATGGCGGCGGACTGGATGATCCGGGAAAAGCTTCTGAAATTCCGGGTGCTGCCGGCGGATTCCGAGTGGTTCGGCGTTACTTACCGGGAGGACCGGGAGACGGCAGCGCGCCGTATAGCGGAACTGACCGCATCGGGGGTCTATCCTCCCTCACTGTGGGCCCCACCGGAAGGGTAACGCGGGGTCATGCTGAAAATTCCGGTAATGTGGCGGCCCAGAGGCTTTACCCGGGAAGCCATCGAGTCGTGCAGGGATGCCGTATGCGCCTACAATATTCAGACGCTTCCGGTGGTGGGCCTCGTAACGGTGCTCCTTTTGGGGGCGGATTCCGTGGCCGCCCTTTTGATAGAAAAGGCGCAGGCATCGTTTTGGCTGCACCTTGCCGCCTGTGTGCTGATAGCCGGCGTCTGTATCGCCGCGCTGTACGCCCACAGCCGGAAAAAGCATAAGCCCCTTGTTTTCTACGCCCTCTTTTCAGCTTACTACATTATTCTCATGTTCCTGGGTTTCTACCTGGGGGTACTGACCCCGCCGGATCAGTGGCTGGTGCTGACTCTGCTCTTTCTGCTCTTCTCCCAGGCGCTCTTTGTGGTGGACCTCCGTTTCAGCGTCCTGCTGAATCTGCTTACCGCATCGGCGTTTTCCCTGCTCGCCCTGAAGACCAAGGCGCCCCTGATCCGGGAGATAGACACGATTCATGTCTGGATGGCGGCAATTCTCGCGCTGGCCCTGAACCGCTACCTGGGTTACGTGATACTCCGGGAGATGATAGCCTCCCGCCGCCTTGAGATTGAGCGGGATCACTTCCGGGAGGAGAGCATCAAGGACGAGCTTACCGGGCTGTCCAACCGCCGGGAGTACCAGAGCGCCGCCAAATTCTACATCTCCGTCTGCCGCCACGTGCACCAGACGATCTGCGCTATCATGCTGGATGTGGATTTTTTCAAGAATTACAATGATTTCTACGGGCACCAGAAGGGGGACGAGGCCTTGCAGGCCATAGGCGGGGTGCTCAAGCGGCTCGTTACGGAGGAACAACTATTCGCCGCCCGGGTAGGCGGGGAGGAATTTTTTGTGCTCTGGACCGAAAACCGTACCGCCGAGGCGGAGCGGGTGGCCATCAAGATCAGGCATCTGATCGCGGACCTCAAGATTCCCCACGAACGGTCCACGGTGGCGCCGCACATCACGGTAAGCCTGGGGCTCTATATGCTCCGGGGCGGCGCCGATGCCACGGTGGACGATCTGTACCGGGAGGCGGACGACGCGCTCTACGAGGCCAAGGAGCGGGGCAGGAACTGTATCATGCTGCGGGATTCGGCGGACCGCTCCCTGCGTATGGTAGACATACTGCCCCCGGAACAGAATGTGGGCCGCCGCTAAGCCCCCGGAAGCGGCGCGGAAGAAGAAGGAAGAAGAAGAAAGAGTATAAACCACAGACCTCACGGAAGACACGGACTTTTTGCTCGAAAGTCCCGCTTTTGTCTGTGCGGTCCGTGGTTCTTCTTAATTCTTCCTGATTTCAGCCCTGTTAATATGACGTATACAGCAGGGTAAAAAATCGCCTTGCGGGCGGTTTTTGGAGGTTTTATGCGCGAAGCGCAACAAAGGCTGCCGGAAGCGGCGCGGCGGGCGGGCGTTTCATGAAGGCCGCGGACTTTTTCTGGACCGCCTTCCTCTCGTTCCTCCCCGTTTCCGAGCTCCGGGGGGGCATACCCTTCGCCCTTGCGCGGGGCATACCCTGGTACCTGGCCTGGCCCTTCGCGGCGGCGATGAACGCCCTGGTGTCGCCCCTCTGCTGGATATTCCTCTCCACCCTGCACCGCCTCTTCCTGCGCATGGCCTGGTACGAGGGCCTCTTTACCCGCTTCGTGGAACGCGCCCGGAACAAGCTCAGCGCCGGGGTGGAGCGCTGGGGCTGGCTGGGGGTGGCGGCCTTTGTGGCCATTCCCCTTCCGGTAACCGGCGCGTGGACGGGAACCCTGGGGGCCTGGCTCCTGGGGCTGGGCCGCCGCCGCACCCTGGCCGCGGTGATTCTGGGAGTCTTCACGGCGGGGGGCATAGTTACCGCCGTAGTCATGCTGGGCCTTGAGACGGCGCGGCTGTTTATCAAGCCAATCTGAAGGGGGCGTCATGGTCATAGGCATAGACATAGGCAGTACCACCACCAAGGCGGTGTCCGTCGAGGGGACCGGCGGCGGGGCGGCGGGGCGGCGGATCATACGGAAGATCAAGACCCGCGCGGACGATGCGGTTACCTCCGCCACGGGAGCCTTCGGCAAGATGATCGTGGAAAACGGTATCCGCATGACGGACATAGAGCGGATCATGATCACCGGAGCGGGGTCCAGCAAACTCAGGGGGGACCTCTTCGGCATACCCACGAGGAAGGTGGACGAGATACAGGCCATAGGCATAGGGGGGATGTTCCAGGCGGGGCGGGAAGGCATCATCATCACCAACATAGGCACCGGCACCGCCATCATAGACGCCCGGCGCGACAGCATCGTGCACCTGGGGGGCTCCGGCGTGGGCGGCGGCACGATACAGGGGCTGGCGAAAAAGCTGCTCCCCACATCCGAGTTCAGCGGCATCATGGAGCTCGCCGGGCGGGGGGACCTGGGCCAGGTGGACCTGCGCCTGGAGGACATCATGGCCGCGGGGATAAGCTTCCTCAACGGGGAGGCCACGGCGTCCAACTTCGGGAAGATGCTGGATTCCGCCCGGAGCGAAGATATTGCCCTGGGCATCATCAGCATGGTCTATCAGGTGATAGGGGTACTATCCGTGTTTGCCGCCCGGAGCCGCAGCACCGGCCGGGTTATCATTACGGGAAACGGCAGCGACAACCCCCTGGGCAAGAAGGTGCTCACGGAGATTACCGGGATGTACCATGTCGAGTTTGAGTACCCCGAAGACGCGGCCTACACGACAGCGATAGGCGCGGGCCTTTCCCTGCCGGAAGTTTAGAGCGGACCGCACACTGTTTCGATTCGGAATAGGGGCGCATCCCCGGCCCGGAACGGGCCGGGGACCGGGCTATCCGCTCCAATTTTTTTTGCCCTGTCGGGGCAAAAAAAGATTTCCGCTTCTATCCCTTGCGCGGAAGAGGCCGGGTAAGATAAACGCATAGGCCACAGGAGGAGTACCAGGGGACATATTATGAATATATGAAGAATTTACACGAAGGCAAGGAAGGGTACACGAAGGAAGAAAGAAGGACACATGGACTTCTTCCTTTGTGCTCTTCGTGTTCTTCGTGGTTAAAATTCTTCTTCATTTTGCGAATTTGGATGGATTTACTGTCGAGCAGTTATTGTGTGGGCCGGAACTTTTGGGGCAGGGTTTCGGGACACGGGCAGGGCCCCGCAGTATAAGGAGAGGTACGATGACGGAAGTAACGCTGGGGAGGACGGGCCTTACGGTGAACAAGGACGGGTTCGGCGTATTGCCCCTGCAGAGGACGGGCATGGAGGAGGCGGCGCGAATACTGAACCGGGCGCTGGACGGGGGCATGAATTACTACGATACCGCCAGGGCTTACACGGACAGTGAGGAGAAGATTGGGAGGGCGATTTCTTCGCGGCGCGGCGAATTTATTCTGGCTACAAAAACGATGGCGGGCAACACGGAAGCTTTCCGGAAGGACCTTGAAACAAGCCTCCGCAATTTGAAGACCCCTTATATCGATATTTACCAGTTTCACAACCCGCAGGATTTTCCCCGGCCCGGTGACGGAACGGGGCTCTACGAGGCCATGCTCACGGCGAGGGAGCAGGGAAAGATACGTTTCATCGGCATCACCAACCACAGGCTGCCCGTGGCGCGGGCGGCGGCGGAGAGCGGCCTTTACGACACCTTGCAGTTCCCCTTCAGTTATCTTTCCGATGAAAGGGACGCAGCCCTGGTGCGGGACTGCGGGAAGCTGGACGTGGGCTTTATCTGCATGAAAGCCCTGAGCGGGGGGCTCATTACCGATGTGTCCGCCGCCCGGTCCTGGCTCATGGAGTACCCCAACGCGCTGCCCATCTGGGGCATACAGCGGGAAGGCGAACTGGAGGCCCTCTTTGAGGCGCAGCAGCAGCCCGCAGTGCTTTCCGCCGCGCAGAGGCAGCGTATCGAAAAGGACCGGGCGGAGCTTAGCGGGAATTTTTGCCGGGCCTGCGGCTACTGCCTCCCCTGCCCCGCGGAAATCGAAATAACCATGTGCGCCCGGATGTTTCTCCTGCTGCGCCGTATGCCCGCAGGCCCCCTGCTTTCGGAGCAGTGGCAGCGGGAGATGGCGAAGATACCCAACTGCCTGCACTGTAACCACTGTAAGGATAACTGCCCCTACGGCCTCGATACCCCCGCGCTGCTGGAGCGGAACTACGAGGACTACCGGAAGGCCCTGGAAGAGGCCGGCGCGGCAAAGTCCGCGTAGGGGCAGGGACAGGTGGAAAACGCGGCCCCGGCAAACAGGACCTCAAAAAAAGAGCGCGCCGCCTACGGCCTCTATTTTTGGGGGCAGAATATGTTCTACTTTTTTGTGATGAACTTCATACAGAATTATTTTACCGATGTCATGGGTATCGCCGCCGGTACTGTGGCGGTGATCATTTTGGTTGCGCGATTCTGGGACGCGGTCAATGACCCGATGTTCGGCATCATCGTGGACAGGAGCAGGCTGAAGGGAGGCCGGTTTAAGCCCTGGCTGCGGATCGCCGCATATATCCTGCCGCTGTGCACGGTTCTGCTTTTTTGCGTGCCCCCGGGCTTTCCCCCCGGAAGTAAAACAGTGCTCTGCGCCGCCGCCTACATAGCGTGGGGCATGGCCTATACGGTCTGCGACGTGCCGGTTTTTTCCCTCGCCACGGCCATGACGAGCAACATTCAGGAGCGCGGCAATCTTATCGCCCGGGGGCGCCTGTTCAGTTTTTTGGGCATAGGCATCGTCATGTTTTCCGCGATACCGCTGACCAACGCGATTGGCGCGGCAACGGGCAGCGTTCACCTGGCGTGGCTGATCGCCGCCTTGCTTTTTTCGCTGCCGGCGTTTTTCCTGATGCTGCCCGTGGGCAGGGCGGCGGTGGAGCGGACCGTAGATCAGAGCGCCGCGCCCATTACCCTGCGGGCCATGCTCTCGTACCTTTTCTCCAATAAGTATTTACTGATTTTTTACGGGGCCATTATTGTTTCGAGCCTGACCAACACGACCATGGTTCTGCCCCTCTATTTTGCGCGGGTCAACCTGGGCGGCGACGCCCTGTTCATACCCGTCATGCTGGCCTCCGTGGCGGGCGCTCCGGTGCTTTCCGCCCTTCTGCCGCGCCTGACCCGGCGCTTCGACAAATTCCATATCCTGCTGGCCGGCAAGCTGCTGTCCATTGTGCTGAGCGTAGCGATGTATGTTACCGGCTACGAGGGCCCCAGATTCGCGGGATTCCTGGCCCTTTCCTTTGTCCGGGGCCTCGGCTTTGCCTGCACCACCGTCATGATGTTTATGTTCGCCTCGGACTGCGTTGAGTACGGGACCTACAGGAGCGGCAGGCGCGCGGAGGGCACAACCTTTTCCATTCAGACCTTCACCGCCAAAATGACGGGCGCCGTCTCCGGTTTTATCTCCCTGGGGCTCCTGGGCTGGTTCTTTCATTACCAGTCGTCCTACTACGAGCAGGGCGCGCTCATCATTCCGGCTCAGCCCCTGTCCGCCGTTAAGGGAATATGGTTCATGTATTCCATATTTCCCGTCCTGGGCGCGCTGGCGGCGTTTTTCATACTGCTGTTTTTCTACAAGCTGCGCGACAGGGCCGTGCAGATAATGTCCGATGTCAACGCGGGGAACATCAGCCGCGCCGAGGGGGAGCGCCTGCTGGCGGAAGCGGGC
>JAISQV010000194.1 GCA_031273985.1 Spirochaetaceae bacterium
AATACCCGGAAAGGTTATTGGCGAATCGCCGACAGCCCCATACTCAAATACTCACTCACCAACCAGTATCTTGAATCGCTTGGATTTCCCGATGTACTGAAAAGATTTGAGGTGCTCCACGAAAGAATAGGCTTGCTCCTGAAATTACGGACCCCTATTCCCGCCCATTGAACCGCCGTGTACGGATCCGTACGCACGGTGGTGTGAGAGGACGGCTACTCAGTTAATGGGTAGCCTCCTACTCGATTACTTATTACCTATTACTTCGCAAAAGGGTGACTGCCACTATATGCGCCCTATGTCCCGGGCCACGGTGGCGGCCGTTTTTACGGCGCTCATAATGGTGCGGGGGCCCAGAACATCGCCCAGCATCTGGAATGAGGGGGCCAACGGGGCCAGGGCGAGAGCTTCCTCGGTCAGGGGGCTCTGGCCCACCGCGTAGATCACCGTATCCGCCCTGACTTCGCCGCCCCCTTCCGGCCCTTCAAAGGAGACGCCGCCGGCGTTTATGGCCGTAACCCGGACATTGCAGCGCAGGGCGATATTCCGCTCCCGTATCTGGGCGGCGACAATCATACCCTGGAGCATATTTCCCCCGGAATTTGGCTGGGGCCCCATTTCCAGAATCTCCACCTCCCTGCCCAGCATGGACAGGTAGATCGCCAGCTCCGTTCCCACGAGGCCCGCCCCCAGAATGACCGTGCGGGGGCCGGCCTTTTCGGGCTCCCGGTAGGCTTCCTCGGCGGGGAGTACGTTAGCGCCGTCTATGCCCGGAATGGCGGGTTTCACCGGCCGGGCGCCCAGGGCGGCGATCAGCACGTCGGGCCGCAGGGCTTCCGCCAGCCCCGCCGTTACCGCCGTGTTGAGGCGCAGATCTATGGCGGCGCGCCGTATCAGCCGCTCCTGCAGGGCTATGTACTCATCCACATGAATCTTGAAAGGAACGTTCTTTTCGCAGGAAATTCCGCCTCCCAGATGATCGGACTTTTCGCAGAGTATAACTTCGTGGCCCCGCTCCGCCGCGCTCAGCGCCGCCTGCATCCCCGCAATCCCACCGCCGGCCACGAGCACTCTTTGCCGCTTTACCGGCGCCGGAGCGCTGAATTCTATCTCCCTGCTGGTTTCCGGATTCAGGGCGCAGTAAATCTGCCCGCCCATGAGGTTGGACCAGCAGCTCATACAGCGTATACACTTGCGAATCTCATCGGTCCGGCCCGCGCGGGCCTTGTTGGGCAGGTCCGGGTCCGCCAGAAGCCCCCGGGCAAGGGCCACAAAATCCGCCCCGCCCGAGGCGATGATGTCTTCCATCATGGCCGGATCCGTCAGGGCGCCCACAGTGGTAATTTTGGACACCTTGATATGTTTTTTTATTTCCGCCGCATATTTTACATTTTCGCCGTCCGCAAGAAACATGGAAGGGGTAAAACGCAGCCAGTGATCACTGGACAGGCTGCCGTGCACCGCCACCGACACATGGATAATGTCGGCGTGCCCGTCCAGCGCCCGGGCGTACTCTATCCCGCCTTCCACGCCGTAACCGTCCTCAAATTCCGTGGCGCTGATGCGGATTTCCACGGGAAAGGAGGCGCCGCACTTTTGATGAATGGCGTCGCAGACCGCCACGGCGAAGCGCGCGCGGTTTTCGGGGCTTCCGCCCCATTTGTCTTTGCGGCTGTTGTAGAAGGGGCTGAAAAACTGCTGCGGCAGCCAGCCGTGGCCGCCGTGGATCGTAACCATCTCAAAACCCGCCATCCGGGCAAAGGACGCGGCGTTGGCATAGGCTTCTATCGTCTGTTCAATCTGCTCTTCGGTCATGGCAAAACAGGGATGCCCGTCCACCTCGCCCTCACTGGGCCCCAGGCCGGCGGCCCCGTAGCGCCCCGCGTGCTGCAATTCCGCCGAAGGAATCGCCCCGTGGCGGGCAATATAGTCGGAAAGTTTGTTCAGAAATCTGAGGTGGCCAAAATTGGAAAGATCGATGGTAGCCCCGCCCCGGGAGCCGTTCTTGGGATCGATATTACATTCCCCCACCACCACCGCAGCCGCGCCTCCTATGGCCTTCCGCTCGTAGTAGCGCAGGGCCCCTTCCGAAAGCACGCCGTTCTGGTCCATATCCAAATGCCCCGTGGCGGAGGCCAGGATCCGGTTTCTAAACACGACATTACCCACCCGCAGGGGGGTAAACAGGTTAGGGTAATCTTTCATGGGAGTATTGTACCACGGGATACGGGAGCCGTCAAATTAAAGCGCTCTTTGTGCCCTCTCTCTTTACAAAGCTCCGTTTTTACCCCACAATCCGGGTTATGCTAACCCAGTTTAACGGCGGCCTCCAGGCGGGGTACGGTTGAGCGGCCCCGGTCATGATTAAATCGGTAGTTTTTGATTACGGAAAGGTGATATGCTTTCCGCCGCCTGAAAGGGCGGGGGAGGAGCTGGCGCGGGTATCGGGAATCGCCCCCGCCCTGCTGGAGGAACTGCGCTGGCGCTGCCGGGACGAGTGGGACCGGGGGACCCTCACCGGGGAGGAGTATTACGGCCAATGTGGAAGCCGCCGCCGCGCTGGGCCTGGGGGCCTTCCTCTGGCGGGGCCCGGAAGACGCCCGGACCGTGCTCCGGGAAAAGGGGGCGGCGGTCTAATGCCGAACGTACAACAATCTGCCGGGAGCGTCCTATGCTCAGAACGATAATGCTTTTTGCCCTGCTGGGACTCACCGTAGTGGGGCTGCTGATTCCGGTAATTCCCGTGCTCTTCCTGAGCCTCTTCGGTTTACGGAAACTTGTTTCCCTCCTGGTCTATCGCTTTGCCCAGGCCTGGGCGAAGATGATAATGGCGCTGAGCGGCTGTACCTTCACCGTCTCCGGCAGGGAGCATATTCCCCCGCAGGGCGGCATCTGCCTGGTGAGCAACCACGGAAGCATCCTCGACATCGTACTGCTTCTGGCCACCGTGGGGCGGCCCATAGGATTCATCGCCAAGAAGGAGCTGGTCTTCATTCCCCTGATCAATATTTGGATTCTCCTCCTGGGCGGCCTGTTTCTGGACCGGAAAAATGTCCGCAGGGCCGTGCGCACCATCAAGACCGGCGTGGCGCGGATCAGGAACGGCGGGGCCATGATCATCTTCCCCGAAGGGCACCGTTCCCGGGGCCAGGGCCTGCTCCCCTTTCATCAGGGCTCCTTCAAGCTCGCGACCCAGTCGGAGGC
>JAISQV010000198.1 GCA_031273985.1 Spirochaetaceae bacterium
TTTTGGGAAAGCTACCTTGGATTTATGTGGAAAAAACGGACTTTAGGCCGCTTTTTCCAAAAGCCTGGCCCAAAACCGTGCGCTTTTAGCGCACAGTCAATTAGTTTTGGGACAGGCTCTACATCTTTCTTTTTCTTGATAATAACGATGTCAACACGCAGGGGTTCGTTGGTGAGGGTATGTTCTTCTATATATTCAAGGCCCTCGGCGTATTCGAGGAGGTCGAGTTTGAAGGCGTCAATGGCGGCGGCGTGCCAGGTGATTCTCTTGCCGTCTATGGTTACGGAGAGTTCTTCGGGGGAATCGGGGTTGCCTGGCGAGGTTTCCATGGGTGATAGTAGCAGAAAAGAAAGGATTTGGCTACTTTTTCCCTCGACAAGGGGAACGGGAATATTCTCTTCGTATTACTCACAGTTTAATTACAGACTGCGTGCCGGTACAGCGATTCCGCCGCCCCCAGGGAAATTCCCGCGCCCGCTTCGCCCTGGGTACTTTATTCTGAATTCATGTAGTTTTTTTTGTCCCTGGGTACTATACTTGCGGTAAAAGGAGCCAAAATGATGTCGCCCCCCCCCCCCCCCCCATGAACGCTACTCCCAGCTAAAACCGGCGTCTACGGAAGCTGTCGGCGGAGGCCCGGCGGGTTCCGGGGTCCACTCCGGGTCAACCGGCGTTATGGCCCCGCCGCTGGACGCGGCTACTCCCGCAGGCATGGCCGGCGCCAGCTCCGCCCTCAGCGTCTCCGCCGGACTCGCCGTTATCCCCGTCTCTATGTCCGCCCCGGCCCGCTGCCCCGCGGCAATGTAAGCCCCGCTGCCTCCGCTTCCCACAATGTGCACGCGCCCCTCGTGGGTCTCCAGATTCATGCCGTCAAATTCGAAGATAGTTCCCCGCACCGAGGCCGTAACCGAGGGGCTCCGTACCGTGAAGTCCACCGTTCCGCCTGAGGGCGGAGTCACTTCCGCCCGGATGCGTCCGGCCCGTAACTCTATCCCCGTCCGCTCGTTCCCGTTCAGGGCGCTTAACTCCCCTATGCTCAGGCGCGTCAGGGGCCGCACCGCCAGCACCGAGTTTCCCAGGGCAAGAAGGGCCGTGCTGTCAAAACCCGTGGAGATGAGTGATGAAACCGCCACAGTCTGCCCCGCCGCCGCAGGCCGCCATTCGGAGTCTTCGGGAGCTTTCACTTCCACCCGGCCCTGAACTTCCCGTATCACCGCCAGGCCCGCGCCGGATTCCTGCGCCCCCAGCGCCGTAAGCCCAAAGATCGCCGCCGCGGCGATTCCTGTGATCCATGTTATCTTCTTCATCCTAATCCTCCGTTACAGTGAAAATAGTACGCCCAAGTCCGCCTTCCAGCGCAGCGCCGTCCCAAAACTGAAGGCCCTGCCCGGAAAAAAGACTCCGCCCCCGGCATTGAGGCGCAGCACCGACTGCGGCGCCCATATCGCCTGGGCGTAGGCTTCCCCGCCCAGGAACCGGGATTTTGAACGGGGCGACAGCTCATCGTCCTGCAACGTCGATAAGTCCGTCCGCCAGAACAGCCCCCCTGCCGCTTCCGCCGACAAAACCGTGGACAGCCGCACCCGGTAGACCAGCCGCGCGTCCATCAGTCCGGGCAGCGTGGGCCTGAACACCATGCCCCGCGTAATGCCGCTCACCGGCCTCACCGGGTCCAGCGTTCCTGCGCCGGTGCCCCAGAAAAATTCACCCATGACCATGTCCCGCAGGCTTCCGGGAAACTCCCACTCTGCGGCGGCCAGCGCCATGAGGCCGCCCGTGATGCGCCCCGTATCTTCCATCAGGCCCCCCAGTCCCGTAAGGGTGAGCCGCAGGCCCTCCGCCGCCTCCAGGCCGTAGCGGGCTTCCAGATACTGGCTGTGTATGACCCGTTCCGCCCCGTTCATGTCAAACTGCGCCAGGGCCGAGAAAGCCAGGGAGGAGCGCGGCGAAAGGTCCGGGAGTTCGCCGGTCAGGGACGCCAGAATCCGGCGTGTGGCAAAGTAGGTATCGAGGCTGCCGTAGTCCAGGGGCAGGTCGTAGTTGCCCGCATCCTCCGGGCCAAGGATTATGGCCGCGGTTTTCTTGTAGAGGAACCCCGTGTAGTGAAGCCCCGCGGTGAGGCGCACCAGGCCAAGGCCCAGGGTGGCCGAGGCCCCGTCAAAGAGCCCCCCGGCGATGAGGCCCGCAGGGTCCCTGAAGTAGATGCGGCCCAGGCTGAGGTAGAACGCGGGCAGGGGGCGGTAGTTGAACTCCGTGCGCTCCAGTTCCACCAGGGGGGGCAAGCCCCAGAGGCCGTCCTGCCAGGAAAGGCTGACTTTGGAGGAGAAGTAGAAGTAGAGCTTCCCGCTTATGCCCGCGGAAAACCAGGGGCTCAGGCTGCCGGAAAAGCCGGGGCCCGGATTCTGGGTTCCCGGGGAGCCGTAGCCCGCGGTGGTATTGAGGAGAAGGCCGAAGTCCGCCGCGGGGAGGGCCAGGCCCAGGCTGAGGGCGCAGACAAGAAGGGTAATCCGTTTCATCAAAGGGCCTCCGCCGTAATATCTATCTCCCGGTTTTCCCGGTACTGCATGGCCCTGGCGAGAATGAGGAGGAGGCGCTCCCCCGGGACGGGCCATGCGGGGTCCTGCCGGGCGGGAATGATGGAGAGATAACTGAGTTCCCGAAAGGCGTAGCGGGGGCCGGGGAAGACCGCATAGAGGAAGGAACCCCGGAAACCAAAGGCCCCCATGATCAGGTGGGAAAGCCTGCCCAGGGTGATCGTCTGGCCGGGCTCCGCCGAAGCGGGAAGCCAGCGGCGTTCCAGGGCGAGGTCAAAGGCGGCGTCCTCGGGAGAGTCCTCGTTGAGGAGACGCGCCGTTACGATAACGAACCGGGCCGCCTGACCGCAGGTAAGGGCGGAGCTTTCCAGCAACGCGTCCATTTCAGCGGCGGTGCTGCCGGCCTGGGCGCAGAGCAGTCCGGCCCCGGCAAAGAGCATCAGAAAGATCAGGCAAACTATACCTATAGGGCGGGCTAGCCCCCGAGAGAGAAAGTGTTTCATTTCGGCTTCCTTATCATGGACAAATATAGTACATATTGCCATACAAAACTTCAATAGGGTGAAATTTACCGGGATATACCTACAGGAATATTGGCATAACATTAAATTTTCTGCGTTTCCTGCGGATCCGTTTCCGCCTGGGGCACTGCGCTTCACGGCTCAACGCAGTGCCCGGCTTTCCAGGGCTTCGGCGAGTTCTCCGGCGAATTCTATCATCCGGGCCAGGGTCAGGGGGAGCAGCGTGAAGAGGGCGGCGGGTCCCGGTTTTCCGGCGCGGGCGGCCCACGCGGAGCGGGACTCTTCCCAGGCCTCGAAGAAGCGGGGGAGGAAACCCAGCATGAGGGCGAAGGCCAGGCTGAAACGGCGGCCCAGGAAGGGTTCGAGGCCCTCCCTCAGTTCCGCCGTGGTGCTGACCGAGAAGAGGAGTGCCCCGGCGCAGAAGGAGAGAATCACCGTGAGGCCCAGGGCGGCCCCTTCCCTGAGGCCCGTCCAGTCCAGGGAGGGAGGAAAAACCTTCACGGCGCGGAGCAGCACTATGGCCAGCATCATGATCAGGACGGTCCGCCCGCCCCGGAAGAGTTCCCGGAGCCTTATGCGGGCAATCCGGGCGCCGAGGATTAACAGGGCCGCGCCGGGGATGATGCCCCAAAGGGGGAAGATGAGGCCCAGGGTGCTGATGACGAGGAGGCCCAGCAGTTTGAGGGCGGCCGGGGCGCGGTGCAGGGGGCTGTTTCCCGGCCTGTAGGACCAGGGGCTGCGGAGGGCCGGCGGCCTCATGCCAGCCATGAGCAGTCCTCCACGCGGGTAACGCTGCGCAGGGGGTTTCTGACGCCGTAGTCCTCGCAAAGGCGGGCCAGCACCTCCGGGGGGCTGCCGTTTTCCCGGATACGCCCCCGGTGGAGAATCACCAGCCGGTCGGCCAGGGCCAGGACCTTCTCCAGCTCGTGGGTCAGGATGATCAGGGTGTGGCCCCGGCTCTTTAGATCCCCCATGATTCGGAGGACGCTCTTCACGCCGGGCCAATCGAGGTTGGCGAAGGGTTCGTCGAAGATCATCGCGCGGCAGCCCATGGCCAGTATCCCGGCCACGGCAAGGCGGCGCTTTTCCCCGCCGGAGAGCCGCCGTGAGGGGAAGTCGAACTTGCCCGCCAGGCCCGCCGTCTCCAGGGCTTCCTCGGCGGCTTTGACGGCCTCCTGCCGGGAGAGTCCCAGGTTGCGGGGGCCGAAGGCGGCGTCTTCCCGGACAGTTTCCCCTATGATCTGGGCGTCGGCATCCTGAAAGACCAGCCCCAGCCCGGCGTAGAGCTCCGCGGCGCGGGGGGGGATTCCCCGGTAGAGGACCTCGCCCTCCGACGGGTCGCTGAGGCCCGCGGCTATCTTCATAAGCAGGGTCTTCCCCGATCCGTTGGGCCCGGCGATGATGAGACATTCCCCCGGATAGACATCGAGATTCACGCCGTCCAGGACCCGGCGCTGGCCCTCCCCGGCGGGGAAGCTTTTCGAGATATTGCGCAGTGAGAGCAGGGGGGGCTCAGTCAAGGCGGTCCGCGACAAGCTGCCGGAGCCGCCGGGTAAGGATCACCGCCGCTACGCATTTTACGGCGTCTCCGGGGAGGAAGGGGAGGCAGCCCGCCGCGAAGACCGCAGGCCAGGAGAGGCCGCTGATCAGTTTAAGCTGGAAGAGGCCGGGGATATAGACGGCAAGGAGGCCCAGCGCGGCCCCGGCTGCGATTCGGAGGCGGGGGAGGGGATGACGCCGGGGCCTTCCCGTGAAAAGTCCCGCCACAAGGGCGGCGAGGACATAACCGGCCAGGAAACCGCCGGTGGGGCCCAGGAAGCGTACAAAGCCCCCGGTTCCGCCGGCAAAGACCGGAGCCCCCAGAGCCCCCACGGCGAGGTAAAGAATCACCGCCAGGGAGCCCATGACCGGCCCCAGGATCAGGCCGGAGAGCAGGGCCAGGAGGTTTTGTAAAACGATGGGCACCGGGGAGAGGGGCAGGGGGATGGAGATGAAGGCCCCCGCCGCGGTAAGGGCGGCGAAGAGGGCTACGAGGGTCAGCCGGAAAAGGGCCTTCCGGCGGCTACCCAGGCTGACACTGTAGGCGGAATTGCTGTACATGGCTCACACTCCTTAAAAAATTCCCGGCGTGTTACGCCGTGGTATGGGCGAATCAAAGGCCTTACTCCCTAACAAGGGTTCTCCCCGATGAATCGTAAGTCCAGCGGAAATGCGGCAGAAAGGCAAAACCCGTGTTTACCAGCGCCGTACCGGTGAAGCGGTAGTCCACCTGCCGGAGCGCGGCGATTTCGTCCAAAAGGCCGCGGTTCATGTTGATAAAGTTCATGACCAGGGCTA
>JAISQV010000211.1 GCA_031273985.1 Spirochaetaceae bacterium
ATACCCCGCCTGCTGGAACTTGGGGTAAACGCCCTCTACCTAGGCCCCCTCTTTGAGTCAACCGCCCACGGCTACGATACCCTGGACTACTTTCATGTGGACCGCAGGCTGGGAAACAACGCCGGCCTGAAAGCCCTGACCGCGGAGCTGCACAGAAACGGTATCATGGCGGTCCTGGACGGGGTGTTCAACCACACGGGCCGCCACTTCTTTGCCTTCCGGGACCTGGCGGAAAAAGGCCGGGCTTCGGCATACGGCTCCTGGTTTTCCGGCCTCGACTTCAACCGGCGGAGCCCCCTGGGCGATCCCTTCACCTACGACACCTGGGCCGGGGCCTTCGATCTTGTAAAGCTGAACGGTCATAACCGGGAGGTACGGAATCATCTCTTCGAGGCGCTGCGCTTCTGGGTAGAGGAATTTGACATTGACGGCCTCAGACTCGACGCGGCGGATCAGCTCCTCCCGGATTTTATGGACGAACTCTCCGCCTTTGCCGGGACACTGAAACAGGACTTCTGGCTCCTGGGGGAAGTGGTGGCGGGGGACTACTCCGGCTGGGCGCGTCCGGGGAGGCTCGACTCGGTAACAAACTACGAGCTTTACAAGGGGCTTTGGTCCTGCCTCAAGGACCGCAACTTTTTCGAACTTGCCTGGACGCTGAACCGGCAATTCGGGGATGAGGGGCTCTACCGGGGGCAGGCCCTCTACAACTTTGTCGATAACCACGACGTAGACCGCGCCGCCAGCGTCCTCGATAATCCGGCCCACCTCTTTCCCCTCTACGGCCTCCTGTTCACCGTCCCCGGCATCCCCTCCATTTACTACGGCAGCGAATACGGCATCCGGGGAAGGCGGAGTAAGACCGATGACAGCGCCCTGCGCCCCGCCTGGGCCTGGCCGCCGGAGCATTACCCCGATGACATAAGCCCTGCCGTTGATCCCGCCTCCCTCTCCGGGGCCATCGCAAGGTTCGCGGCCCTGCGAAAGAGCCGCGCCGCGCTGAGGGAAGGCTCGTACCGGGAGCTCTTCAAGGGGCACGGACAATTCGCCTTCCTGCGGGAAATTCCCCCCGGCGGGGAGGGCCCGGAGCGGGGCGCTAAGCTGGTGATTGCCGTGAACGCCGACGGCCGGGAAGAAGGGCTCCGCCTTCCGGGTATGGGGCAGGGCCGCTGGCGGGACATACTCAACGGCGGCGAATATACCGTCTCAGGCGGAACCCTGGAGATGACGATACCCCCCGCATGGCTCAGAATACTGGAACCCGCGGACGCGGGATGAGCCGCCGGGGGGCGGCGCGGTATTCGGCCTAACCCTTAGCCAGAGCCGCAAGGAGCCGCGCCGCAAGGGCGCCCCCTTCGGCGGCTTCAAAGGATCGTTTGGCCGGGGGGAGGTCCACGCTTCCGTCGAAGACTATGCCCCCGGCGTTCCGCCCCAGCACCAGAACCCGCCGGCCCAGATAAACCGCCTCCCGGGGATCGTGAGTTACCATGACGAGGAGCCGGGGGTCACGGGCCATGAGGCTCCGGGTCAGATCCATGAGCTCCAGCCTCAGCGGTATGTCCAGGGACTGAAAGGGCTCGTCCATGTAGAGGACCGGCGCCGGATAGGCAAAGGCCCGGGCAATGGAGACCCGCTGTTTCTCCCCCCCGGAGAGCAGGGCGGGCCTGGCGGAAGCTTTCTCCGTCAGGGAAACCAGCTCCAGAAAATGCAGGGCCCGCTCCCGGGCCTTTTCGCCGTCCATCTTTCCCCGCAGGGGGAGCAGCACATTTTCCAGCACCGTGAGCCAGGGTAGGAGCCGGGAATCCTGGAACACGAAGGCGCCGGGCAGGGAGAGCACCCCTCCGGTACCCTCCCCCGCAGCGCTCTCCCCGGAAGATCCGGCGCTTTCCGGAACGAGCAGCCCCGCAAGGAGGCGCAGCAGGGTCGTCTTGCCGCAGCCCGAGGGCCCCAGAATAACCGCCGGATTTTCGCCGCCCAAACCCAGGCTGAGATTCCTGAAAACAGGAATCGCTTCTCCGTCTTTACCGGAGAAGGAAAAGGACAGGTTTTCCGTGCCGATCCTGTCTCGCGCGCTCCCGTCCGCGGCGGACCCCGGAGCATCCGGGGTGGTATCGCTGCTGCGGCTTTTCCAAAACTGAAGTTTTGGAAAAGCCGCCCCGGTTTTATAAAAAAGCCCCGGTTCACCGGAAAAGCCCCGCCCCCCGAAACATTTCAGGACCAGCGAGAGGAGGCCCTGGGAAAGGGCCGCGGCCAGTACCGTTGCGGCGGTCCACGCGTAGAGTTCCGGCGTCTCCAGATGGGCCTTGGCGAGCTGCATTCCCGATCCCAGGGCGCGCAGCGGCTGGACCAGCACCTCCGCCGCCACCACCACCTTCCAGCAGAGGGAGAGCCCGCTGCGCAGCCCCCCCAGAATGAAGGGGGCCACGCCGGGGATGTAGAGGAAGCGCAGGGCATCCGTCCGGGAGACGCGGTATATGCGCATCAGTTCCCGGTAGCGCGGGTCCAGGGCCCGCACCCCTTCAGCGGTGGTGGCGCTCATCACGGGGAAGACCATGAGGAAGGCGGTGAACACCGGGGTGCGCTCCTGGCCGAGGATCAGAAAGGCTATGAGGATCACTGCCATTACCGGCGTGGAGGCTATGACCGTGAAGAGGGGCTTGAGAAAGAGCCCCAGGGGCCGGTTAAGGGCCCCGGCAAGCCCCGCGGCTATGCCCGGCGGAACCGCTATGAGTATGCCCAGAATCACCCGCCAAAATGTTTCCCCCAGGGAGACGAGGAATCTCCGGGTGCGGAGGATGACGAAAAAGCGCCGCGCCGTGAGCAGGGGCCCCGGCAGGAGTATGGGGCTCCCCAGGGCTCCGGCGGCGCCCTGCCAGAGGGCGAGCAGCGCCAGGGCCCCCAGAAGCAGCCAGAACAGATCCCCGCCCCTTTTCACTCTCCTCAAAGCCCCTCCCCCCTCCGGGCTAACCTGGTCAGCATTCTACCTGTGTATATGTCGCATTAACAGGTCAAAAAGAAGAATTTAACCACGAAGGCGCTTTCCCGCTGCGGACCTAGTGTACCGTATCGTTGACAAATGGCTTAATGAAGTCAAACCACGGACCTCACGGACCACACAGAAAAACCGAGAAAACCCAAAGAAAATGAGATATTTAGGACGATTTTGCTTCATTATCTACTCTTTTTCTTTGTCCGTGTCTGTCTGTGTCGTCCGTGGTTATTCCTACTTCTGTGTAAGACAGAACACTAGGGAAAAGTAAAGGCAAAGAAGGGAAGAGGGATTGTGGCGCGGTATCTTTGTCTTCTTTCGTGCGCCTTGGCGTACCCTTTGTGTGCCTTCGTGTAATATTCTTCATCTTCCTTCGTGGTTAATATTCTCCCGTACTAGAAATAGAAATCCTCAGGGGGCAGGGCGCCGCCTATGGAGGCGGGATCGTTTTCGAGGAAGACCCTGAAAAGAGCCTCTATCGCCGGCCTCGCCTCGCGGGCGGGAAGGAACACATAGTTGCTCCGGGGAACGGCGGCCTCCACCACCGGCGCCCGCAGCCCCAGCTCGTAGCGTTCCGTCAAGACCCCCGCCTCGGCGGGATGGGCGACAACCCACTCCGTGGAAGCCCGGTAATCCTCCAGCAGGGTGCGGACAGCGCCGGGATTAGCCCCGGCAAAATCACGGTTCACCACCAGGGCTATCATGGGATAATTCGCCGGCCCCCCCGCCCGGACCCACTCCTCCTGAATGTCGGCGACCTGCCTCAGCGCGGGATTCCCCAGCCGCGCCATCGTGGCGAAGGGCTCCGGCAGCAGGGCGCTCTGCAGCCTGCCGGCGATCAGGGACTGGGCTATTTCCGGGTAAGAAAGGGTGAAGGTCATGGTGAGGTCCCTGTCGGGGTCCAGCCCCCATGCGAGAAGGATGCGGCGGAACACATATTCCGGCGTAGCGCCGCGGCCGGTAACCTCCACGGACTGGCCCCGCAGGTCCGCAATACCCCTTATCTCAGGGTCCGAAGTCAGGAGGCTCAGCATCCCATTACCCACAATGGCCGCTATCTGCACAGGGACCCCCGACGCGGCAAGTTTGGCCGCCATATTGGCCGGAAGTATCCCCGCCTGGGCCTCGCCGGAAACAAATTTCGCGGCAATAATATCCTGGGAGCCGAAGGCCTCAATCGTTACCGTAAAACCGGAAATCCTCGGGGGCGTCTCAAAAAGCTTGATCATCCCTATCCCCGAAGGCCCCTTGATCGTGTTGATCACCAGCGCCTGGGGCGCCTGCTCCTCGGCCCTGCCCCTGGCGAACAGCGGCCCCGCAGCCAGCGCCACCAACACCGCAAGTAAAATCTTTTTCATGGTTAACTCCTTCTACCAGGCAAGTATAGTACAAGGAGCGATAAGAGATAAGGGATAAGTTAAGAGGGCGCATCCCCGGCCCAAGAACCCGCTCACGCGGGGGAGGGGCCGGGGACCGGGCTATCCGGGGCTCCGGCTTACGCCTCCGGCCCCGGTGTTTCACACCGGGTCTGCCCTTCGGGCACCCCTCCTATCCCTTGCGCGGAAAAGCCCGCCCAGGCGGGAAAGGCCCCGCGTTGAGCCCCCCCTCCCGCCTCCTAAACTTGACCCATATTTCCGGGTATAATTACCGAAGGCCTGAAAATTATTAACCACGAAGGGCACGAAGGACGCTTTTCCGTTATGGAACTTTTCCGCTATGGAACTTTTCCGCTATGGAACTAAGGAAAAGTAGAGGAAAAGTAGAGGAAGAAGGGTTAACGGACCCTCTGGACCCCGTCTTTCAGCGGTTTTTTCTTGTTCTTTCGTAATCATCTTGCTTCCTTCGTGTTCTTTGTGCCCCCTTTGTGGTTTTTCTTTCTAAAAGATAGGTAATCACGCTTTGAATTGCGGGTCAAGTTTAGCCCCTGCCGGGGGGCATTACGTCGGGCCGGGGCAGCGAGGAATCACGGGGCGTTGCGGGGTGTCCCCGCACTGGGGGTAGCGGAAGACCCCGCAGGGCCGCAGGCCCGAGGAGGCTGGAGCGTAGGGGGCTCGGCCCCCATATGCGTATACTTATCAAGAAATTAACCACGAAAAGCACGAAAGATACGAAAAGAAGAGGAATAATGAGATGATTACTAGCAAAAATTTCGTGCTTTTCGTGTCTTTCGTGG
>JAISQV010000250.1 GCA_031273985.1 Spirochaetaceae bacterium
CTGATCCTAACCTCATCTATACCTTTCACTTTTATGATCCCTTTCTCTTTAGCCACTCCGGCAAGAATTGGGGAGAGCAACCCTACCTGCTCACCAGTTTGAAGGATCTGCCCTTCCCGGGGGATGCCCACGCCATACCGCCCTTGCCGGATATTTTAAGGGGAACCTGGATAGAAGACCGCTTTAAAAGTTATGCCTCGGACGCCACGGAGGCAAAGCTTGCGGCCTTCCTGGACAAAGCGGTTGACTATGCCAAGAGGTATAACGTTAAGGTTTACTGCGGCGAGTTCGGGGCGCTGATGGAAAACAATCTCCGGGAGGACCGGGTCCGCTACTACCGGATGGTAACAAGACTGCTGGACGAGCGGAACATAGCCCGTACAAGCTGGAACTACTACGGCTCCATGGGCATTTTTAACAGCAACAGTGCCAGAAATTTCTATTCGGAGCTTAATGTGGATATCGTTGAAGCCATGGGTTTTATAGCGCCGCCCCAGGAAGCGCCGGCAACCATAAAAACAGGATTCACTATTTACGATGATTATC
Organism: Spirochaetaceae bacterium; assembly: GCA_031273985.1. Taxonomy (GTDB): domain Bacteria; phylum Spirochaetota; class Spirochaetia; order Treponematales; family Breznakiellaceae; genus JAISQV01. The sequence goes on from JAISQV010000250.1 coordinate 547, forward strand.
CCGGTAACAATGTGGAGGTCCGGCACTGGGGATGGAAGGAGCAGAATTTTTACCTTGATAATACGGATGCTGCGGAGGGCCGTTACGCCATAAAGTGGAGCAATCCCGTCGCATACGAACAGTTCAACTGGGTATTCCTCAATACGGTCGATTGGAAAAGCCTGTTGAATTCAGGCTATGCGATACGGTTCAAGGCAAAGGCTGTTCTTGGCGAGTCAGCGTCCGGCGGTCCGGCATTTGCGTTTGATGTACGCTTTGTTGACCGGCAGACCGAAGCATCCCCGCCCTGGCGTATGCGTTACCGTATAACAGAGGCTGTGTTACCCCCGGACGGGGGGTGGCATACCGTCACCATCCCCTTGGCGGACATGAGAGAGTCCGGCGCCTTCTGGGACGGCTCATGGTACGGCCCCGAGGGGAAGTTCGATTGGGGAACCATTGAATGCCTGGAATTCAGTTGGGAAAACGACTATACCCTGAAAGGCGATATCCGCTTCGACGCGATAGAGATTACCAGGGATTATTAAAAGCCAGGCCCCCGGTAACGCTTGGGTTTTTTGTACGCCTTCTGTACTTTGCGGGTCAAGTTTAGGGCGCTAGACCCGCACTTCCAGGTCTATGCCGGCGCGGGCGAAGATGCGGCCCGGCAGCAGGGCGCCCGGCGCAACAGTGCCATCGGCGCTAATCACCGCGGAGCCGTCCACCTCCGGGGCCTGGCAGGGAAGGCGGCCCAGGTAGAGGCCCTCCTCGCCCTCAACCTTTTCCTCCACCAGGACCTCCGTCTCCCGCCCCACAAAGCGCTCCATGCGCCGCTCCGTGATGGGAAGCTGCCGCTCCTCGATTTCCCTTTTGCGGGCCAGGGCAAGCTTTTTGGCTATGCGCCCCTTCATGGACCAGGCGGCGGTGCCCTCCTCGCGGGAATAGGTAAAGACCCCCGCCCAGTCCAGTTCCGCCCTCTCCTGAAAGTCCAGGAGCCGGTGAAAATCCTCCTCCGTTTCGCCGGGGAAGCCTGTGAGAAAAGTGGAGCGGATGGCGGAATCCGGCAGGGCCGAGCGGATGCTCCCTATAAGGTCCAGGTAGGCTTCGGCGCTGCCCCGGCGGTTCATGGCGCGGAGCAGCGATGCCGAGGCGTGTTGAAAGGGTATGTCGAAGTAGGGGAGCAGGCGGCGATCCTTTTGGCAGAGGTCCAGCAGGGAGGGGGGGAAACTGTCCGGGTGCAGGTAGAGGAGCCGCAGCCAGAAGGACCCTTCCAGCGAGGCAAGTTCTTCCAGCAGCGCCGCAAGGCCGGAGCCCCCCGCGTATCCCAGGTCCCGGCCCCAGGAGGCCAGGTCCTGCCCCACGAGGCAGAGTTCCCGCACCCCGCGCTCCAGGAGCCGCTTACATTCGGCATACACGGCGGCGGGGGGCCTTGAGCGCAGGGGCCCCCGGATCAGCGGGATGGCGCAGAAGCTGCAATGGTTATCGCAGCCTTCGGCGATCTTCACATAGGCCGAGCCGGGCAGGGAAAGCAGGGGCCTGTCGCCGGGGGCCATTCCCGCAAAGGCCGCCCCCGCCGTGCTGGTTACAATGCGCCGGCCTTCCAGCGCCGCCGCCGCCGCTTCTGCCGCAGCCCCCGGATCCGCTGAAGCAAGAAAGCCGTCCGCCTCGGTGAGGGATTCGGCCAGGTCCCCCGCGTAGCGCCGGGCCAGGCAGCCTGCGAGGAGTATCTTGCTGCGGGGATAATCCCTCCGGTAGCCGATCACGGCGGCTATGGATTCCCGCTTGGCGCTTTCGATGAAACCGCAGGAATTGACGATGATCAGATCCGCTTCGCCGGGCCCCTTGGCAGCGGTCCAGCCCGCCGCGCCGAGAACGGCCATCATGGTTTCCGCGTCCACCTGGTTCTTTGCGCAGCCCAGAGGATCAAGCCAATACGAGGGATGGGAAGGGATCACCGTCTTGCCGCTCGGGGCCTACTCCAGCCTGGAGAGAAGCAGCCGGAAGCGGCCGTCCTCGTCCCGGACCCAGCGCACATCGGCCACCACCACCTCTCCGGCCTCGCCCACCTCCAGGGGCACCGTGCGGCCCCCGCCTATCACCTGAACCCGCAGCGCCTGTGCGTTGGAAAGCCAAATCCGCACCCCGTTCTGGGCCTGAATACTAAGCTCATCGGAACGGGAAAAGTACCGTTCATTCCGGCCCCGCCGGTCCCGCTCCGCCAGAACCTCCCAGCGGAACATACAGAAACCCTGAAAATTAACCTGTAAGGTAAAGGGGTAGGCATTGGGGGAAGTGAAGATCACCTGGGTGGCGGCTGCCGTAGCCGGGGGGCTTGCCGCCGGGGCCGGACTCGCGGCGGGGGCGCTTACCGGGCCGGGCGCCGGGGCGGGCGCCGCCGGGACGGAATCCAAATCCAGCCGCAGCAAGACCCCCGCCCCGGGGTTGGTCCTTGAAAAGTCCACCGTGGATACGCGCAGATCCGTAAACCCGTCCATGTCGAGGTCTATCTCCGTCTCCTGCCCCAGATCCAGGCTTTGGGGGCCGGAGGGGGTACCCAAACTTACCGTGTTCCCCAGATTGGAAACTTCAATCTTGTAGAGATTCGAATTCAGGGGAATCGTGATCGTGTCTCCCCGGTAGAAACGCCGTTCCAGCGAGGGCCCGTCCATGTCGATGGCCTGCGGCTCCCTGGGGCCCGGCGCAACGGCGGCGTCCGGTCCGGACCGGCGGTTTTGAAAAAGGTAAATTCCGCCGCCCAGCAGCGCCGCGGCCAGCACAATAATGGCCACATTGCGGATGATCTTCGGCAGCGGTGAGGGGGAACGGAGGAGCTGCTCCACCGGAACCGGCTGTTCCTGGATGCGTATGGCCCGGTAGTTGGACAGAAGATCATCCGCGGCAAGGCCCAAATATTCACCATAGTTTCGTAAAAAACCCAGCAGGTAGGCTTCGCCCGGAAACTTGTCAAAATTCTCCGTTTCCAGAGCTTCCAGATAGCGGGTGGCGATATTGGTTTCGCGGCTTACCTGTTCAAACGTATAGCCCTTTTCTTCACGGGCGCTTCGCAGCTTGTCACCCAGAGCGTCCACCCCGGCCTCCTTGATGGTACTCCGGCTCAGTCGGAATCGCGGAACAAAAAGTCATTGTACAGGTTTGCCGATGCCGGGGAATCGTAGATAAAACGACCCTCGGGAATACCCTGGTTGATCTGAATCTGGGAAAAATCGAATTGCAGCAAGCCGCCGGCGAGAGTCGTAGCTTCGATACGCCGGATAAGCCGGGTTACCGGGTCCACATCCAGAATAATTTCCCGGAAACCCTCGGACACAACCCGCCGGGAAAGCCGGATCTTTACCACCATCTCCGTGGAGCCCTGTTCCAGGGGCGAAGGCGCCGGGCCGGTAACGAAGGAAGGGACATAGTTCCGCCTCAGCAGGGAAAGACCCTGAGCGGTGGCCAGGGAAGCCTGGGGCCGCCTCCCCACAGAAGAAACCTGCTGATTAAGCACGGCGCGGTATTCCGGCAGGTATACCGTCAGCGTCTCCCCGTTAAACACAATCACCTGCTGGGCGGGAGTCGTAAAATCTATCCGCAGAAAAGACGGCGCCAAATGGCTTACCGTACCGTACATATTTGTGCTGCCCGACCGGATCGCAATCCGCGCCTCGTAATCCCTGATCGTCCCGTAAAGCTCAGACACCGCATCCAGGTACCGTTCAGCGGTAACAATTTCCTGGGCGCACAGCAACCCGCCGGCCCAAAAAAGAAGCAAGCCTAACCGCAGAACCCTCATGCTATTACCATAACCTCATGCGGGACAAAAGACAAGTAGGTTCTGGAGCGGGAGGAGGGGGCCGAGCCCCCTACGCCGGAGCCTCCTCGGGCCTGCGGCCCTCCGGGGTCTCCGGCTACCCCCGTGCGGGGACACCCCGCAACGCCCCGTGATTCCTCGCCGGAGTTTGCGGAACCGCCATAGGCGGTGAAGCAAACTCCCAAGCTGAAGCCGCAAGCGGCTTCAGCAGCAACGCCCCGGCCTTCTCCTTCACAAGCGGGCTGAGAGTCTACCTTAGCCCCTCCCTCCCCAGCGAACCTGTGGCGTCGGCCCCTTAGAGGAGAGCCGGATAGACGGCGCACCATTGCCGAAGTACGTGAGGGGCGGGGTTGTATCCGCCGCCGGGCCGGTACAACCCGTCCCTTACCCCTCCGATGACCCTGCGCCGCCCCCGTAACGCCCCCGGCCTTCTCCCGGAGTTTGCCCTCCTTCAAACAGTCCGCCGCCTCCTGCCCCCCTCCCGGAGGCGGCGGTTCTCCTCCTCCAGGCGCTTGATCCGTTTCTGCGCCGCTTCAAGCTTCGCCCGGCCCTCCTCACGGCCTTTGGCCTCACCCTCGGCTTCACCCTGGGCGCGGTATTTGGCCTCCCACATGGCGGCCCAGCCCATTTCTTCCGCTATCTTGGGGAACTCTTTCGGCATCTTCATCTTGCCCTCCTTCTGCAATCTTACGGCCAGTTTGA
>JAISQV010000119.1 GCA_031273985.1 Spirochaetaceae bacterium
GACGCAATCGGCCTTATCGGCGAAATACGAAAAAAGCTCCAGGTTTTGGAAGACTTTTACGCTGATAGCGGTTCCGGCGGCGGCCCTCCTTAGCGGCGGCCTGGTCTGGGCTCTGAAATGAGGTAACGCAAAGGCAGCGCAGGGGTGATAGATGCGTGAGGGGACCTCCGTGCGGGTGCTCCGGGTCCGAGAGCCCGCCAATGTATAAAAAAACCGGCTTGCGCCTCATGGTTCCTTAGTATATCATAAAGTTATGGATAAGGCTGTTCAGGATCAGATTGACATTCTTAAAAACCTTATACTGGAGACTATCCCGGTGGAACAGATATACCTGTTTGGTTCCTATGCCTATGGACAGCCTACCCCCGATTCCGACCTGGACCTCTTTGTCATTATGAAGGACGATTCCCCGTTGCCGGAGCTGGAGGCGGAGCAGAAAATCTCTTTGGCCGTTGTAGGGCACAAAATTATGGCGGCGGATATTTTAGTTTCGAAAAAATCAAGGTTCCAGCGAAGGCTTACCGCCCCTACTTTGGAATATGAAGTAGTGAACAAAGGTATTATGATTTATGGCTGATGAAAATATTACGAAGGAAGACTATGCCAGAGAATGGCTTCAATTTGCTAAAATGGATGTATCCAGCGCAGAATTTCTTCTTGGCAAGCGGCCTGTCCCGACAGAAATAATCTGCTATCATTGCCAACAATCCGCTGAAAAATGCCTTAAAGGGCTTTTGGTTCTCAAAGGCCAAGTACCGCCAAAAAACCATGATTTGACGCAATTATTTGATCTTTGTATTCTGCATTTTCCTGAAATAGCCTCAATAAAGATTCAATGTACCGCATTAAATCCTTTTTCAAACCGGCCCAGATACCCCAGGGAAATTGAGATTACAGAATCACAAATGAAAAACGCTATCGAAAACGCAAAAACAGTCTATAATTTCATTGAGCCGCTCATCCATTAAAATATGCATAAAATAGAGGACAAAACCGGCGGGATACCTCATGGGAAGGACGGAAATTAATGATCCGGAATTCCGCCGTCCGGCTTGCGCCCCTTTACGCTATGGCAAGGCGGGCTGGATTTCCCGCATGACCGGGGGGACTCTGAGAAAAACACCACCCGCTTCAGCATCCAACTACGGTAACGTCCCCGTCTACGGTCCAGGTGAGCCGTTCCGCCCAGCCGGGCTTGTCCGGGGGCGGGGAACCGCCGCGCGGGGGGGTCCTTCTGTCAAAGATCACCAGATACGCCGCCGCCGCCGGGTCTATCAGGTCCCGGTAACGGCGGATTTGTTCCAGCCCTTCTTTGCGCACCGCCTCCGGTGTGTCATAGGAATACACAAGCTTAATTTCGATGATGTACCACCGATCATGATACTCCACCGCCAAGTCCAGCCTCCCCCGGCCCGCAGCGTATTCCCGTTCAATGTTTCCGCCGCCGTTGAGAACCCGCTGGAGGAAGGCCATCAGCAACAGGTGGGGAAAAGCCTCAGTGTAGTGCATCTTTTCCTCCCAGATCTCCGAATTCCGCCGCCAAAACTTCTGAAATTCCCGTAAAAGGCTGTCCATGTCCAGGGAGCCGTCGGGGTTTTCCCACTGCCAGTCCGGCTGGGGTATAGCCAACTGGGGGCTGTAGGTAAGATGCCGGGCTATGACCTCCCGGTACATGGGGTTGGCCACCACCGGGGTTCCCCGTTCTATGGCGACAAGGCCGAGGTCCAGGCAGACGCGGAAGGCTTCGCCATCGGCCAGCAGGGGGTCCGCAGCGCCGGTGATGAGCGTTTCCATGACGCTGCGGATTTTTGGGTCTTCCAGGCGGTAGGCCAGGGCGTCCAGGTGGGTTTCCCTGGCAAGGATCATTTGCTGGCGGGCTTCCTTGATGTGCTCTACGGTAACGGTTTCGCTGCTTTCCTCGTCCAGTACCCGCATGGTGGCCCGCTGGAATAGGGAGTTGACAATCCAAGGTTGGCCCCGGGACTGCTCGTAAACGTAATCCAGGGCTTCTTCCGTAATCCGTTGACCCCTTTCTTCCGTCCGCTGGGCAAAGAGCCGCGTTACATCGGCCTTCTGGAAATTGGAGAGAACCGCCGAATCAGCCTTCACATTAAAGGGGGAACCTGGATTGACGGGGATGCCGCCTTTGGCCGCAGTGATATAATCCTTCAAGTCCCGCATCCCCACCAGGGCTATGGAGATGGGAAACTTTCCTACGTCCCGGTCCGCAAAGCCGCCCCGGAGCTGGCGGAGGAAGCTGATGAGCGCATCGCCCTGGAGTACATCCACTTCATCAAAAAGAACGATCAGCGCCTTGGGGGCTGTCAAGGCTGCCCAGGCTCGCAATATGTCGCTCAGCATACTGTTCGATTCGGCGGTTTTCAGTTCCGGAACCGGCAGGCCCGCCGATTCGGCGTATTCCTGAATGGCCTTGCAGATCGCGGGCATCGCTTTTTCCGGCGTATCCACCCCCTGACAGCGCTCTACGGTTACATAACAGGCAAGAGCATCATCCCCGTTAAACCGGCCTGAGTTGATCTCCCGCATCCAGCTCTGAAGGAAGGTAGTTTTCCCGGTTTGCCGGGGGGCGTGGAGCACCCAATAGAGCTCGTCCCGGATGTACCGGTGCAGTTGGGCCCCCACGAGCCGTTCCTCCGGGGGCAGCATATAGTGATCTTCCGGGTTACAGGGCCCGGTGGTATTGAAGAAGCGTATCAGGCGTTTTCCCATGAGTTGAGTATAGCATATCTTGCGGGGCGGCGGTACGGAAAAGGCCGAGCCCCCAGGAATTCTAAGTTTAACATGGCAGAACGCCTTAAAAAATTGCCGGGGGTCCTGTCGGCCGGGAAAAACATGGGGCCCCCCAGAGGTGCCCCCCATATTTCTTCCCGCCGCCACCCCTTGTTACTTTACCGAGGCGTAGATACCGGCAAAAACTTAGAATTCCTGACTGGAAGGGGTGGAAAGCTAAGGTAAAAACCACTCAAATTATGAATAATTTGAGTGGTTTTTGGATAGAAATGCCTAAGTTTTCAAACTTAGAATTCCTGTTTGGCGGGTTTGCATAAGGGACAATTCAGCGCCGCCAGGTCTTCCGCGCAAGGGATAGAGCGGAAATCCTTTTATGCCCGGTACGGGCATAAAAGATTGGAGCGATAGCCCGGTCCCCCTCCCCCGCCGACAGGCGGGTTCTTCGAAGCGCCGGGGATGCGCTCCCCTCTTTCCGCTCCTTCCCAAGACCTCCCCCTAAGCTCCCCGCGCGAAGCGCCCGCCATCTTGTTTTCTTACAATTTTTTGGTTAATCTCAATATATGCCTGTGAAGTGGGAACAGGGGGCGAAGTTCGCCACGAGGAATGCGGAAAAGCTCCGGGAGCCGGAGGATTACCGCGTCATCCTGTTGAACGACGACTATACGACCATGGATTTTGTTGTGGAGGTGCTCGTCCTCATTTTTCAGAAGAATGAGGAGGACGCCAACCGCATCATGATGGATGTTCACCGCAAGGGCCGGGGCATTGTCGGTTCCTACCCCTGGGATATAGCCCAGACCAAGGCTAATCAGGTTCACGCCGCCGCCCGGGAACATGAATTCCCGCTCCGCTGCCTGGTGGAACCGCTTTGAACGCGCCCCGGCCCGCCTCGGCGGACCGCCGTTTTTGGTATTGTGTAAGGGATGAGGGGAGAATTGAATGAAGATAAGCCGCCATGTGCAAGCGATCATCAACGCCGCGTATAACGAGGCGAAGATCAGGAACCACGAGTATCTGACTCCTGAACATATCCTTTATGCAGCCCTTTCCTTTGACGAGGTTCAGGGCATACTCAGCGGCTGCGGCGCCAATCTCGACTTCCTGAAAAACGGCATGGAGGACTACTTTAACCGCAAGGTACGGGCCATTGACAACATCGAACCTTCCCAGACGGCGGGTTTTCAGAATGTGCTGGAACGGGCGGTGATTCAGAGCCAGTCCTCGCAGAAGGAAACGCTGGATGTGGCGGACCTCCTCGTGTCCCTCTACGATGAGGAGCGGAACTACTGCGCCTATTCCCTCCGCAAGGCGGGAATCACCACGCGGCTCATACTCCTGGAGAGCATTTCCCACGGTTTTGACGAGGACGCGGGCCGCTCCTACAGTTTCGGGCCGCCCCCCCGGCATCACATGGGTTTTGAGGAAGGTTACCCCGACGGAAGGTACGATACGCCCGAGGAGGGGCCGGATACCCCCGACGGCTCCCCCAAAAACCGGGCCGGAAAGCGGAGCATCCTGGACCGCTACGCCACGGAGCTTACCGCCCTGGCGCGGGAAGGGAAACTGGAACCTGTCATTGGCCGGGAGGCGGAGCTGGACCGGACCGTGCAGGTGCTCTGCCGCCGGCTCAAGAACAACCCCGTCCATGTGGGCGATTCCGGCGTGGGGAAGACCGCCATCACCGAGGGCCTCGCCCAGCGCATCGTGGCGGGGAATGTGCCCCCCATGCTGCGGGACTTTACGATCTATTCCCTGGACATGGGCGCCCTGGTGGCGGGGACCAAGTACCGGGGCGATTTTGAGGAACGGGTCAAGCGGGTGGTGGAGGAAATGCTCAAGAAGCAGAAGGCGATCCTTTTTATCGACGAGATTCACACCCTGGTGGGCGCCGGCTCTGTTTCCGGCGGGGCCCTGGACGCGTCAAACCTCCTCAAGCCGGCCCTCACCTCAGGGAAGATCCGCTGCATAGGCTCCACCACCCACGAAGAGTACAGCAAATACTTCGACAAGGACCGGGCCCTGTCCCGCCGTTTCCAGAAAATCGACATCAACGAGCCCGGCACGGAAGACGCCATAGCGATCATCCGGGGGCTTAAATCAAAGTACGAAGACTACCACCGGGTGCGTTACAGTGATGACGCGGTGGAGGCGGCGGTGCGGCTTTCCGCTCAGTTCATCACCGAGCGCCGGCTGCCGGACAAGGCCATCGACGTAATCGACGAGGCCGGCGCCTTTGCCCGCATCGAGGCCTACAGGCAGGGCAAAGACGAAGCCGCGGGCGGGACGCCCCCGCAGGAAGCCCCGGAAGCGGTCCCCGTGGACCTAAGCCTGGTGGAAAGCGTCGTGTCCCGCATAGCCCGCATACCGGAACGCGCCGTGGGGGAAAACGAGAAGGACAAGCTCCGGGACCTGGAGGAAAAGATCCGGGACCGGGTCTTCGGGCAGGATCAGGCCGTGGGCGCCGTGGTCCGGGCGGTCAAGCGGAGCCGGGCCGGTTTCCGGGGGGACAACAAGCCCGTGGCGAACTTCCTCTTTGTCGGGCCCACCGGGGTGGGCAAGACAGAGTTGGCCCGGGTGCTGGCCGACCTTCTGGGGGTAACCATGCACCGTTTCGACATGAGCGAATACCAGGAGCGGCACACCGTTTCCCGGCTCATCGGTTCCCCGCCGGGTTACGTGGGCTACGAGGAGGGCGGGCTCCTTACCGACGCGATACGGAAACAGCCCCACAGCGTCGTGCTCCTCGATGAGATAGAGAAGGCCCATCCCGATGTCTACAATGTGCTCCTTCAGATCATGGACTACGCGACCTTGACGGATAACAACGGCAGAAAAGCCGACTTCCGCAACGTGGTGCTGATCATGACCAGCAATGCCGGAGCGCGGGACATAGGGAAGAGCCTCATCGGTTTCGGGGAGCGGCTCACCGGGGAGGCCGAGGTGGACGCCGCGGTGGAAAAGACCTTTACCCCGGAATTCCGCAACCGCCTCGACGCGGTGGTACGCTTCGGGCACCTTTCCCAGGAGATCATGACCTCCATCGTCAACAAGGAGCTGGATATGTTCCGCTCCCAACTGGCGGAAAAAAAGGTAAGCCTGGAAGTTACCGATTCCTGCATTGCCCGCCTTGCGGAAGAGGGTTACAGCCGGGAATTCGGCGCCCGGAATGTGGGCCGCCTTGTGGAGGACAAGATCAAGAGCTTCTTCGTGGACGAGGTCCTCTTCGGCGCGCTCAGCGAGGGCGGCGCGGCCCGGGCGGACTGGCGGGACGGGGAGTACCGCATAAGCATCCTCTAGGCAGGG
>JAISQV010000167.1 GCA_031273985.1 Spirochaetaceae bacterium
CCCTTCATGGGAATCTCCCTCCGGGACCAGACCGGGGAGTGGATGGAGGAGCGGCGTCTTGAGGAGGATGTCCACCAGGCGGAGCAGGCTGTCGAGGCGAAGAGTATCTTTCTGGCCAACATGAGTCATGAGATCAGGACGCCCATTCAGACGATAATCGGCATGACGGAGCTGCTGGAGGACACCCGGCTCAACCGGGAGCAGACGGAGTATACCCGGCAGGTGAAATTTTCGGCGGAGGTGCTGCTGAGTCTTATCAACGATATTCTTGACTATTCCAAGATAGAAGCGGGGCGTATGGAGCTTGAGCATAGCTCCTTCGATTTGGAAGAGGCCGTGGAGCAGGCGGTGGAGATGATCTCCCTGGAGGCCCACAAGAAGGGGCTGGAGCTTATCCTGGATATTCCCCCCGAAGCGGGGATTCCCGTCTATGGCGATCCGGACAAGTTCCGGCAGGTGGTGATCAATCTGGTCAAGAATGCCGTGAAATTTACCCGCGCCGGGGAGGTGATCGTAACGGTGCGCAAGACGAGCCTCGCGGGGAAGGATGCGGTGCGGGTTGCCGTGGCGGATACGGGAATAGGCGTGCCCGAAGAGTTTCAGGACAAGTTATTCAGCACCTTTTTTCAGGCGGATCCTTCCAACACCCGGCACTTCGGGGGCACCGGCCTGGGCCTGGCCATTTCAAAGAATCTGGTGGACCTCATGGGGGGGGCCATAGGGATGATGCCCAATGTGGGCGGCGGTTCCATCTTCCACTTCACCCTTCCGCTGGAGCCTTCCGGCTATCCTCCCCGGCCCCTGCCGGAGATTCCGGGAAGCCGGGACCTCCGCATTCTGGTGGTGGACGACCGGGAGGAATTTCGCCGCATCCTCATGAGCTGCCTGGGCGATCTGGGTTATAGCGCCCTGGGCGAAGCGGCCTTTGGCGAGGAGGCGCTGGCGGAACTGCGGGACGCCGCGGGCCGGGGCCGGCCCTACGATCTTTGCTTCCTCGACATGATCATGCTGCCCATGGACGGCTGGCGGCTGGCGGCGCGGATAACTTCGGACCCGGCGATCAACGGCGCGCATCTTGTGTTGATGGTGCCCAACGGTCTTTTGGGCGCCGACGCGAAGATGACCCTGCTCCGCTGGTTTTCCGCGCATATCAACAAGCCCGTCACCCGGCGGAATCTTGCGGCGGTCATCGCCGACGTGCTTACCAGCCCGGTAACGGATACGGACGATGAGGCGCCGGGGGAAGCGGGGGTCTACGCGCCGGATGCGCCGGCGGCAGACCAGGCGGCCTTGCCGGATTCGGCGGCGGAGCCGACGGCGGATCCCGGGGCGGGGGAAAAGCCGCTGATCCTCATCGTGGAGGATAATCCAGTGAATCAGAATCTTTTTGCGCTGATCATGCAAAAGCTCGGCTATCCGGTGCTTCTGGCGGATGACGGCATGGACGCGCTGGAAAAGACGGCGCTTAATCCGGTGTCGCTGATCTTCATGGATATACAGATGCCCAGGATGAACGGCTACGAGGCGGCGGCGGAGCTCCGCCGGAGGGGTTTTACCAAGCCGGTCATCGCGGTTACCGCCAGCATCCTCGCCAATGAGCGGGACCGCTGCCTGGCCGCGGGCTTCGATGATATGCTGCTGAAACCCTTCAAGCGGCCCGACATTGAGCGGGTTCTGGCCTTATGGGAGGCCCGACTGAAGGGCGGCGGGTCTTGGCAGCGGGCCCCGGCGGAGGCCGGGGGGAAGGCTGTGGAAGCGCGGGACTTTGACCTCCGGGACCTGCTGGATACCTTCATGGGCGATGAGGGGATGGCCAAATCCATGCTCCTGCACTTTCTGGAACGCGCCCGGGGCCAGATTGAGGAAGACCTGGCCCGCTGCCTCGATGCGGAGGACTGGGAAACGGGCATACGGGAGACCCATACCATACGGGGAACAGCCAACCAGCTCTCCGGGAGGGGGTTGGGGGAAGCCGCCGCCCTCCTGGAAGGGGCCTTCCGCCGCCAAAACCATTCCGAGGCTGCCGCTGCCCTGCCGCTTTTGACGGAAGCCTTCCGGCGGTTCAAGGCCGGGGCTGAGGGCTACCTGGGGGCGCCATGACTCTGACTTCCATGCACACCCACACAGAATTCTGCGACGGCCGGGGAACGGTGGAAGATTTCTGCCGCGCCGCCTGGGAAAGGGGGTTTTCCTCCCTGGGCTTCAGCGCCCACGCCCCGCTGGAACGGGCGGGGCTCAGCAGCGACTGGCACCTCCCGGAGGCCAGGCTCGAAGCCTACCTTGACGCGGTGCGCTCCGCCCGCCGCCGCTGGGAAGGGAAACTTGCCGTTTTTCTGGGTATGGAGGTGGACTATCTGGCGGGCCGCATGGGCCCCGCGGACCCCCTCTACCGGGATCTGGGGCTGGACTACACGATAGGCGCCGTTCATTATATCCCCGATCCCCGGGGCGGGGAGCCCGTTGCCGTGGACGGCTCCCCGGAGGATTTTGCCTTCTGCCTGCGGGACCTGTACGGCGGAGACGGGGAGGCCCTGGCGGCGGCCTACTGGAAGGCTCTGGGGGAAATGATCCGCGCCGGGGGCTTTGACATTCTGGCCCACATGGATCTGGTTAAAAAGAACAACGGCGGCGAGAGGTGGTTTTCCCGTTCCGGCCCCGGCTACCGCGAAGGCTGGGCGGCCTGCATCCCGGCGCTCCGCCAGAGCGGCGCCGTGGCGGAGATCAACACCGGCGGGCTCAACCGGGGGCGCACCACGGAACCCTACCCCTCAGCGGAGATCCTTGCAGCCCTGGTCCGCGCCGGCGTCCCGCTCCTCATAAGCGCCGACGCCCACGCCACGGATCAGCTCGGCGGCCACTACGGACTGGCCCGCCAAATGCTGCTGGATTCAGGCGGCGCGGCGCTGCAGGTTTTTCTGGGGCGGAACGAAGGCGGCCCCCTCTGGCAAAGCGAAGCCCCCTGATTCCCCGGCGGAATACCGGGAGGGTGTTTTTCCGGCTTGACCAAGGGGAGAGGGCGGCTATAGACTTGCCTTGAGGTTTGTTTGGACGGGAGTATTACCATTGTTCTGGACAGCCGGGAGCTCCTCTCAGGGGTCTGCGGCGTTAATGACGGGAATCTCCGGGTGCTGGAGGGCTCGCTGGGGGGGCGTATCGCCGCCCGGGGTAACGAAATCCGCTTTCAGGGGGTGGACGAGGCGGGGGTCCGGCGCTTCAAGAGCATGATGGACAATCTGGTCGCCGCGGTGAGGAACGGGGAGAGTCCTTCGCCGGACTATGTACGGGCCCTGGCGGGTATGCGCGGGGAACCGGTTTCCGCCGGAGGGGCGGAGGGGGGCTCGGACCCGATGCAGGAGGCCCTGATACGGATACCCCACGGGACGGGGAGCGTTTTTCCCCGGGGGAAGAACCAGGCGGCCTATATCAAGGGTATGCGGGGCTCGGATATTTGTTTCTGCGTGGGCCCCGCCGGAACGGGCAAGACCTTCCTCGCCATTGCCGAGGCGCTCAATCTGGTGCTGACCCGGAAGGTCCGCAAGCTGGTGCTGACCCGGCCCGTGGTGGAAGCGGGGGAGAGCCTGGGCTTCCTTCCCGGCGATCTGGCCCAGAAGATAAGCCCCTATTTGAGGCCCCTGTACGACGCCATGGAGGCGCTGATTCCCTATGAGATCATACGCCGCCTGGAGGATGACCGGGTTATTGAGATTGCGCCGCTGGCCTATATGAGGGGCCGGAGTCTCTCCAACTGTATGATTATCCTGGACGAGGCGCAGAATACGACGAAGGAGCAGATGAAGATGTTCCTGACCCGTATAGGCGAGGGGGCCCGGGCGGTGATTACCGGGGACGTAACGCAGATAGACCTGCCCCGGCGCGTCGATTCCGGGCTGCTCCACGCCCTGAGTATTCTGAGAGACGTGAAGGAAATTCATTTTTCATACCTCCACACCGCCGATGTGGTGCGGCATCCCCTGATCAAGAAGATCATTCAGGCCTACGATGAGGCCGCTTCTCCGGTCCCGCCGGGCCGTCCTCCGGGGCCTCCCGGCGGAGCCGGTAATGCCGGAGGGACCTGAAATCCGGGGCGTGCCTTCCGGGGCTGAAGTTCCGGAACGCGCCCTTATGGCGGGAAACTTACCATGAAAAGAAACCATGACGATCTCTACGAGGGAGTCTTTCTTAAAAAGTTGATACCCCACCGGCCCAGGCTGCAGCCCCTGCTGGTTTCCCTGGCGGCCTTTGTCATCTCCCTGTTCCTGATCCTGGGAGGCCGGGGCTATCTGCGGCTCAGAGCCCCGGACCTTAGCCAGTTTGAGGCGGGGAAGGTGGCGGACAGGGATGTGGTGGCGGATAAGACGGTCAGTTGGATAGACGAGGACGCCACCAGGGCTCAGTTGGCGGCCCGGCAGCGGCTTATTTCCGCGGTGTTTACTTATTCCGGCGATATTACCGGCGGGATTCGGGGCCGCTATGCGGCGTTCCGCGCCGTTTTTGAGGAGGCCCTGCGGAGCGCGGAGAGCGCCGCCGGTTTCAGGGACTCCGTCAATAGGTTGTACCCCGGTGTTTTTGCGCCGGAAACGCTGGAAGCGATCTACCGGGACCCCGACGGGGGGCGTTTCGCGGAATACGGGGCGGCGGCCCTGGACTATTTGCTGGAGGCGGGGATAGTTTCGCTTCCCGCCCGGGGGCTTGAGGCCTTTCACCCGGAGCGGGCGCAGCTCTGGCATAACTACGGCCCCCGGACGGAGCGGGAAACCATAGGCTACGAGCGGCTCATTACCCTGAGCCGGGCGGACGAGGCCCTGGGCCGCTATGTGGCGGAAAATGATTTTCCCCCCTCCTTTGCGCGGGCCGCCCCGGCGCTGCTCCGGCCCTTTATCGCGGAAAATGTCTTTTTTTCGCCCGGCGATACGGAGCGGGCGGTGGCGGAAATGACGGCCCGGTTCCAGCCGGTAACGCGCTCGGTCGAGCGGGGCAAGCAGGTGATTCGCAAGGGTTTTGTGATTACCGAGGCTGAAATGGCCGAGCTGCGGGCGATTTTCGCCGATGCCGCCCGGCTGGATCTGCGGGGGCTTTTTGGGGAGATTCTGGTAACGGCGCTGCTTTACGGCCTCTTTGTGTACCTCGCCGGGGCGCGGAGCCTGGGCCGTATGCTGAAACCGGCGGAGGTCTGCCTTCTGGCCATACTGACGGTACTCTACCTTGCCGGGGCGGTCTTTTGCCGGAGTTTCTTTGCGGCGGATACTTTTGCGGCGGCCCTCTTCCTGCCTACCGCCCTGGTGGTGATGATCCCCGCCATTCTTATCGATTCCCGCGCCGCCTTTGCCGTGGCCATGACTCTGCCCCTGGCGGCCTTTCTTGCCGGTTCTTTCAGCCCGGCGGGCTATATTTTCGCCCTCACCTCGGCGGTTACTTCGGGCTATATCCTGCGGAGCACCGAGCGGCGCCTGGATATGCTCAAGGCGGGGGTGGCGATAGGGGCCGTGAACTGCCTGGCCGCCGGGGCGGCGCTGTTGATCTACCGGAACGGCGTGCTTTCCTGGCCCATGATGCTTGTCGCGGCGGCGCTGAACGGCCTCCTTTCCGCGATTCTTGTGCTGGGGCTGCTTCCCTTCCTGGAACAGGCCCTCAATTCGGTAACCAACTTCCGCCTGGTTGAGCTGGCGGACCTCAACACTCCTATCCTTAAGCGGCTCTTCAGCGTGGCGCCGGGAACCTACAGTCATTCTCTCATGGTGGCGAATCTGGCGGAGAACGCGTGCCAGGCTATAGGCGCCAATCCGCTGCTTGCCCGCGTGGGGGCCTACTATCATGATATAGGCAAGATGGACAATCCCGATTATTTTGTGGAGAATCAGACCCTCTACAACAAGCACACGGAGATGAATCCCCGGCTTTCCGCCACGGTGATACGCAGCCACGTGAAGCTGGGGGTGGAGAAGGCCCGGAGTCTGGGGCTGCCCAGGGAGGTAACGGATATTGTGGCCGAGCACCACGGGAATTCGGTGATCAGTTATTTCTACGCCCAGGCGCTGAAGCGGGAGGCCCAGGTGAACCGGGAAGATTTTACCTATCCGGGGAATCCCCCCCATTCCAGGGAATCCGCGGTGGTCATGCTGGCGGACGTAACGGAGGCGGCCTGCCGGACCCTGAAGAAGCCCACCCCTTCGCGGCTGGAGCGCTTCATTCACGAGTTGATCATGGCGAAGTTTGATCACCGCCAGTTGGCCGAGTCGGAATTAACCTTCCGGGAGCTTGAGGTTATCAAGAAATCTTTTGTCCGCGTCCTGGCGGGTTACTATCATACGCGCATCGAATACCCCAAGGAGGCCAGGGAGGCGATGAAGGCCCCTCCGGGGACCCTTCCTGAGACCGCGCCGGGGGCCTCCCCCGCCAAAACGGAGCCCGCCGGAGAACCTGCCGGGGCGGAACCCGCGAAGCCGGAACCCGCCGGAGCGGAGGACACCTAGATGAACCGTATTGAAATAAACGCCGAGGAGGTTCCCTTACCCGCCTGGACGCCGGCGCTGGTCCTGTATATAGAAAGGGTGCTGGAAGCCCTCCACAAGACAAACTGGGACCTTTCGGTGCTGCTCTGCAATGATACCCGCATACGTTCCCTCAACAACCGCTACCGGGGCCGGGATGAAGCCACGGACGTGCTCTCTTTCAGCCTGGGGGAGACCCTGCACGAGGCGGAGGGGGATCGTTACCTCCCCGGCGATATAGTCGTCTCCCTGGACAGCCTGGGTGAAAACGCCCGCTATTTCGGGGTAAAAGAACATGAAGAGTTGCGCCGTCTCGTGATTCATGGCATTCTACATCTGGATGGTATGGATCACGCCACCAACGACGCGGGTGAGGCCATGCTGCAATTACAGGAGAAATTATTGAACGATCTTGACGATGGGGCGCTGTCTTCCGGTTTCGGGGAGGGTGCGACGTGAAGGTTGCCGATCTGCTGGGGTCCCTTTTCCGGCCTCTTTTGAAGAAGGGAAAGATGGACCAAAAAACCTACGATTCCCTCGAATCCGACCAGAAGGAGATGATCAAGGGTGTGATGGAGCTCCCCGACACCACGGCCAAGGAGATCATGGTCCCCCGGATCGATACGGTCTTTGTTTCGGTGGACGATTCCCGGGACGAACTGCTCCGCACCCTTACGGAGAAGGGGCATTCCCGCTTCCCGGTTTACCAGGACACCATAGACAATGTGATAGGCATACTCTACGTGAAGGACGTACTCCACAGCCTCGTGCGGGGGGAGGAGCTGGATGTCCGCAAGCTTCTCAGAAAGCCCTTCTTTGTGCCCCACTCCAAGCATATCAACGAGCTGCTCCGGGAACTCCGCCGCCGCCGGGTCCATATAGCCGTGGTGGTGGACGAGTACGGGGGCGTTTCGGGGATCATCTGTATGGAAGATATTCTCGAGGAGATCATCGGGGACATACAGGATGAATTTGACAATGAGCAGGAAGATGTGCTCAAACTGGGGGAGGATAGCTGGCTCTGCGACGCCCGGGTCAATCTGGACGATCTGGCCGAGGAAATAGGGGTGGAGCTTCCGGTGGAAGATTTTGATACCCTGGGGGGCTTCGTCTTCGATCTCTTCGGGAAGATACCCGTAAAGTACGAAAAGGCCGTCTACGGCAACATGGATTTTATCGTTCAGAACATGGAAGGGCACAAGATCAACAGCGTGAAGATTGTCCTCCGCCGGGAAAATACCGCATGATGCGTGCGCCCCTGGCCGCCCTTCTTCTGTTCCTTGTTCCCGCCGCTCATATTCTGCCGCAGGCCGGCGGCGCTCCGGCCCAGGCGGAGGCCCTCTACCGTCAGGGCCGGGAAGCTATGGCCCGTGAGGACTGGTACGCCGCGGCGGAATCCTTCCTTGAGTGCCTGGCCCTCAACCCGGCCCACGCCGAAGCAACGGCTTCCCTTGCGGAATGCTACTATGAGCTGGGGGAATTTGAGGAAACCCTGGTCTGGGTGCGGAAGGCCCGTTCCCTGGCCAGGAGCGCCGCGGCCCCGGCCAATTTGGAGGCCTCCACCCTCATTGCCCTGGGGCGGCTCGACGAGGCGTCGGCTCTGCTGCGGGATGTCCTTCTCCGGGAACCCTACAACCGGGAGGCCCTCTTTTCCCTGGCGGAACTGGACCTGGCCCGGGGGCACGGCGGGGACGCGCTAAACCGCTACCGGGAGGCGGCGCGCCGCTTTCCGGATGACCGGCGGGTCCTCGTCTCCCTGGCCCTGGTTTCCGCCTCCCTGGGGGAGAGCGCCGCCGCCCGGAACTATATTGAGCGGGCCATGCTGCTTCACCCCGGGGATCACCTGGTCTACTACATGGCGGCCTACCTCGATTCCCAGGAGGGCCGGCTCCCCGCCGCCATAGCCCATGCGGAAAGGGCCCTGAACCTCCGGGGGGACTATGCCCCGGCGCTCTCCCTCCTGGCCGCCCTCCGCTACCGTTCCGGCGACTATACCGAGGCCGCCCGGCTGGCCGATGTTTCCATCGCGGCGAATCGCGCCGACCTCGGGGCCTGGTACCTCAAGGGTATGGCCTACGCCCGGCTTGGCCGGCCCGGCGAAGCAAGGGCCATTCTCTCCACGGCGCTTTCCGTCGACCCCGGTGATGAATTTATCCGCTCCGCCCTGGAGGATCTTGTCATTACCCATACGGCGGTGGAGGACCCGGAGCGCTCCCGCTGGGCGGACTGGCACTTCAACCGGGCGGGGGACTTTGAAAACCGGAATCAGGCGGGGGAGGCCCTCTTTGAATACCGACGGGGGCTCCGCCTCAATCCCTACGCTCCCGCCCGCCGCTCCTATGCGGAACTGCTCCGGCGGCAGGGCTATCCCGCCCGCTTTCTGGAGGAACTGAGCTTCATGCGGGAGCTGGGGCTCGATCACTTCAGCGCCCCGGAGCGGCAGGCTATCACGGACGCCATAGAAAACTACGATGCCGTCCTCACGGACAGCCTCTACCGGCGCTGGGCGGTGGAAGCCGGGGAACTTGCCCGCCGGCACTGGAAGGTGGCGGTCTTCTTCCTGAGCGGGAGCCCCTCCCGGCACGTTGACGCCGCCCTGGTCTGCGCCGCCCTGATTAGGGACATCCTCGTCCACGACCGGAATGTGGAAACCGCTGCGCTGGCCCTGGAACAGCCCTCCTTCTCCGCCGCCTTCCGCAGCGCCCGCGAAGCCGGGGCGGATTACTTTCTGGTGATCTCCGCATCGGAGAACGAGCGGGACCTCTCCATAGCGGGGGGGCTCTACGTGGGCCGCACCGGTTCCCCGGCGGGTGTTTTTCATTCCTACCGGACCGGCCCGGACAGGCTGCGTAACAGCGCCCGCAATGTCGTGGCGCAGTTGGGCGCGGCGCTTCCCTTCCGGGGGGTCCTGCTGCGCCGCCGGGCGGCCCAGGCCCTGATCGACAAGGGCAAGGCCGATGGCATAACCCCCGGCCTGGTCTTCAATGTGGTGAAGCGGGGCCGCTCGGCGCCGGCCAACGAGGGTATAGCCGTGGTCTACAGCCCCGGTGATCTCGTGGGGACCTTCACCACCGGCTCCGTGGATGAGGAGGTGAGCGCCGGCCTCCTCACCCGGAC
>JAISQV010000209.1 GCA_031273985.1 Spirochaetaceae bacterium
TAAAATTCAGCCTTCAAAGGCTTCTTCCCGTATCGCCACGGAAGCGGCGTGGGCGGCGAGGCCCTCGAGTTCCGCAAAATGCCGGGCCGCCCCGGCCAGGAGCCCGTAACCTTCCCGCGAAACAAACTGATGGACCGGCGCCTTGAGGAAAGTGCCCGCCCAGAGACCCGATGAAAACCGGGCCGTGGACATGGTGGGCAGTATGTGGTTGGTGCCCGTCACAAAGTCCCCGAAGGCGACGGGGGCGTAGTGCCCCACAAAGAGGGAGCCGTAGTGTTTGAGCATCCCGGCAATCTCCCGCTCCCGCTCCGCTCTTACCTGGAGTTCCAGATGCTCCGGGGCGAAGCCGTTGGAAAAGGCCGCCGCTTCCTCAAGACTCTCCGCCACGTACACGGCGCCGTTCTCCCGCCAGGACAGCGCGGCGGTTTCCCCCGTGGGGAGTTCCCCCAGAAAACGCTCCGTTTCCGCCATAACCTCACGGGCCAGGGCTTCGCTCGTGGAGACGAGCACGCAGCGCGCATCGGGATCGTGCTCGGCCTGGGCCAGGAGGTCCATGGCGGCCCAGCGCGGATTGGCCGTCTCATCGGCGATGATCAGCACCTCGCTGGGACCGGCCAGGCCGTCTATGCCCACATCGCCCAGGACCTGGCGCTTCGCCTCGGTAACATAGCGGTTGCCGGGCCCCACGATAAGGTCCACCGGCTCCACGGGGCCCGCGCCGTAGGCGTAGGCGGCTATGGCCTGGGCGCCCCCCATGCAGTAGATCTCATCGGCTCCGGCCATGTCCAGGGCGGCCAGCACCGCGGGGTGTATCCCGCCCCTGCCGGGCGCCGGGGGGGAGCAGGCCAGAACCCGGCCCACGCCGGCCGTTTTGGCCACGGTAACGCTCATCAGCGCGGAACTGGGAAGGGGGTAGCGCCCCGAGGGGACGTAACAGCCGCAACGTTCCACGGGAACCAGCCTGTGCCCCACTTCCACGCCGCCCTCCGCATAGCCGAGGGGCTCCAGGCAGCGAAGCTGCCGCTCCGCAAAAGAGCGGATCCGGGAGCAGGCAAAGCGCATATACTCCAGGGTCTTTTCGGGAATTTCGGCGTAAGCCGCCCTTACCGCCTCGGGCGGAACCTCCGGCGTGGCGAGTTCGACCCGGTCAAATTCGGCGGTATAGCCCAGCAGGGCCGCCCCGCCCCGCTCCCGCACGGCGGCTACGATGCCCGCGACCCGCCGGACGAGCGCCTCGTCCCGCCCCGCCTTCTTCGCCGCCCCGGCCTTTATCACCTTCAATCCCACGTAACTCCTCCTCCCCGCCCCGGATCAAGTCCGGGGGCCTATCGTGTCAAAGCCGCAGTAGGGCGCCAGGGCCGGGGGGATACGCACGGAACCGTCGGCCTGCTGAAAATTCTCCAGCACCGCGATTATTGCCCTGGAAACGGCAATGGCCGTACCGTTCAGCATATGCACATAGCGGTTCTTCCCGCCCTCATCCTTGTAGCGTATGTTGAGCCTGCGGGCCTGGTAATCGGTGCAATTAGAGGTGGAAGTGATCTCCCCCCACTCGCCGTTGTTCCTGCCGGGCATCCAGGCCTCCAGGTCCCACTTGCGGTAGGCCGGGGCCCCCAGATCGCCGGTGCAGGTATCCACCACCCGGAAGGGAATACCCAGGCCGCTGAAAATCTCCTCCTCGATGGAGCGCAGCTCCTCGTGGAAGCGCCCGGATTCCTCGGGGAGACAGTAAATAAACATCTCCACCTTGGTAAACTGATGCACCCGGTAGAGCCCCTTGGAAAACTGCCCCGCCGCGCCGGCCTCCCGGCGGAAACAGTGGGAAAGGCCGGCCATACGCAGGGGAAGCCTGTCCCCGGCAAGAATAGTGCCGGAGTAGTAGCCCCCCAGGGTAATCTCCGCGGTGCCCACCAGGCAGGTATCCTCCCCTTCCAGCATGTAGACATTCGATTCAGGCCCCCTCGGATTGAAGCCTATGCCTTCGAGAATCTCCTCCCGCGCCACATCGGGGGTAATAAAGGGAGTAAAACCTTTCTTCTGCAAAATATCCAAAGCATAGCGGGTAAGGGCCAGTTCGAGAAAAACCCCCTCGTTCTTGAGATAGTAAAACTTTGTCCCGGAAACCTTGGTGGCGGAATCAAAATCAATGATGTCCAAATCCTGTCCCAGCCTCACATGATCCTTGGGCTCAAAATCAAAGCGCGTGGGCTCCCCGACCCGCAGCACCTCAAGATTATCCTTCTCCTCCTTCCCCCGGGGCGCTTCGGGATGGGCCATGTTCGGAATACGCCGCCCCTCCGCCTCAAGCTCCGCCTCCGTCCGGCTCAGCTCCGCCTCGGCCCGCGCTATATCCTCCTTGAGCCGCCGTCCCTCCTCCACAAGAGAATCGCGGCCCTCCTTCCCGCCCCCCTTCATCGCCTGGGCGTTGGCATTCCGCTGCTGCTGCAAAGCCTGAAGCGCCGTAGCTACCTCCGTCCTGCGCCGCCAAAGCCGCACCACCGCGTCGGCGTCGGCCTTCATGTACCGGTCGGCAATGTTTTGCTTCACCGCCTCCAGATTGTCCGCTATGAAATGATAATCCAGCATACCAGGATTTTAGCCCCGGGGGGACCTCAAGTGCAAGGGAGCGCAGGGAAAGTGAGGAATCAGAAGGGGGCCGGGCCCCATAAGCGTACACATAAGATACATGCAACTCACCATGCTTTTAAGCGAAGCGTCCGGGCAATCCGCAATTTCAGCCCGCTACTCCCCCCTGCGGGAAAGGGCGCTCTCGTACATGGCCAGGTACTGCGCGGCTGATTTTTCCCAGGAAAAATTCTTCTTCATCCCCCGGATACGCATGGCCGCTATGTGATCCCTGCGGTTGTACCAGGCCCAGGCGGCCCAGCCTACGGTGTTGTAAATCGCGGCGGGGGTAAGGTCGTCGAAGACAAAGCCCGTGCCGCCGCCTGACTCCTGGTCGTAGTTCTCCACCGTGTCCGCGAGGCCCCCGGTGTTCCGCACGATGGG
>JAISQV010000021.1 GCA_031273985.1 Spirochaetaceae bacterium
AAGTTTGAAAACTTAGGCATTTCTATCCAAAAACCACTCAAATTATTCATAATTTGAGTGGTTTTTCCCGGCTGACAGGACCCCCGGTAATTTTTTAAGGCGTCCTGTCATGTTAAACTTAGAATTCCTGTCCCTCCTAACTCCTCCCTTTTCTCTTCTCCCAAACTGCGCTACAACTGTACCCGGATCATGGAAGCGGCAAATGTTCCCTCCGTAAGCGGCGCCCTCCTCTTCTCCGGCTTTGACGCGGCGCTTGCCGGTTTCAGCGCGCTGGACCTGTACTTCGGCCTGGCCCCGCTCCCCTTCACCTGGGTGAACACCGGCGCGGACCTTTCGGAACTGGCCCGGCTCTTTGAGGGGCTCCGCTTTCCCGGCCCCGGCATTGCCGATGCCGCCCTGGACATGGACGGCCGGACCTGGTACTTCACCTGCCTCGACCGGGACCTCCCCGGAGAGCCGCCCCCCTTTAGCCTGCTCTCATTCACCTACGACTGCGCCGCCGGCTGCTTCAGGGACCCCGCCGGCCTCTACCCCCTGCTGCGGGAACTCCGGGACGGGCGGCCCTCCCTCCCCGCCTCCGGGGAATGGTGGGCCGCCAACCCCGCATCGGACCGCTTCCGGGCGGCGGCGGACGCGGCGGTGATCCTGGCCCGCTACTGCGGCGGCGGCTCCGCCCGGAAGGGGGAACTACCCGCCGGTGAGGGCCGCAGGGAGGAAGAGGTCCGCCTCGCAGCCCGGGCCGCCGAAGCCCTGCGCGGCCTCCCCCCGGCGTTAGCGCCGGAAGCGGAGGCCCAGCGGACCCTGCTCTGCACCCTCATGCTCTCCCCCCGGCCTGACCTGGGGCTCCGGCTGCTCCGCCTGACGGGCTTTGCCGGCGAACTCTGGCCGGAACTTGCCGCCCTGGACGAGGTGGATCACTCCAAGGAGTATCACCCCGAGGGCAACGTCTGGAATCACACCCTGGAAACCTTCCGCTACCGGAAACCCTCCGCCGGCGGAGCCCAGGATCTGCGCCTCTCCCTGGGCCTCCTCCTCCACGACGTGGGGAAGCCCCTGGCGGCAAGCTCCGGCGGCAAGCGTTTCGACGGCCACGCGGAAATAGGCGCCCGCCTGGCGCGGGGCTTCCTGCAGCGCCTCGGCTTCGAAGCGGCCTTCATCGAAGAAATTTACTTTTTGGTCCGAAACCATATGCTTCCCGCGGCCCTTCCCCGGCTGCCCCCCTCCCGCACCGCCGGCATCATCGAATCCCCGCTCTTCCCCACCCTGATGGAACTCTACCGCTGCGATGAATCCTCCTCCTTCAAGGGGCCCACGGGCTACTATGAAAGCAGCGCCGCATACCAGGCCTACCTTCGCAGCCGGCGTAACCCCTACCGCCGGCCGGACGGCAAAAAGATCGCCCGCCCCGGAGTCTAACCTTGACCCGCAATTTCAGACTGAATACAAATCTCCAAAAACAGGAACGATAAAAGCGCACGAAGGAACTATGCATTCTACCGTCTTTTTCAGGCATAAAATGATAAAAAAATCTGGGCATCGAGCCCCCACGAGGGCAGGAGAAGGCCGGGGGGCGTTGCGGGGGGCTGGCCCCCCGCACGGGGGTAGCGGCAGACCCCGCAGGGCCGCAGGACCGAGGAGGCTGGCGCGCAGGGGGCTTGGCCCCCTTCCTGATTCTCTTGCCTTGTCTTGAACCCTAATCCCGCAGGCGGAAGCGGATGGGGTAGCGGTAGTACACGCCCACGGGCCGGCCGTTGGCCTCCGCGGGGCGGCAGCTTATTCCGTCAAAGGCTTTTACCGCCGCTTCGCCGAAGCCCCGTCCGGGGGGGTCTTCCCGCAGTATCCGGATCCGCTGAATGACGCCGTTCCGGTCTATGACCAGTTCCAGGTAGACGAGGCCCTCTATACCCGCCCGGCGCGCGATGGCGGGGTACACGAGATTGCGGAGGATGGCCCTTTCGTCAAAGACCGGCGCCACCGATACCCTGCTCATGGGCAGATATTCGTCGTCTCCCGGCCCCAGCGCCTGGAAGCCCGTGAGGGAGCCGGGCTCGACGATGGTCTGGTCCGGCGTCTCGTCGGTTTCGATGAGGGTTTCGGCGATGGATTCGACGGCATTTTGCGGCTGCGCACGGGCGGGAGCCGGAGGGGGCGGCAGGGGAATTTCTTCTTCCAGGTCCAGAATTCTCATTATCTGTACCGGGGCTTCCGGCGCAGGTTCCGCGGTTTCGAGTTTCACGGCAACGAAGCGTATGAGGAGGATGTGCGCCAGGGCAGCCAGGGCAAAGATGGCGAGCCGGGTCCGGTTGGCATTCTCCGTCATCATGCGTCCTTTACTACAAAGCTTACCACCCGGTATTGGAGCAGTTTGAGTATGTCCAGCACCCCGTTGACATGAACGTAACGCGTTCCCCGGTCGGCGATGATGTGAATCCGCGTGTCCGGGGCGTTCCGGTAGAGTTCCCCTATGGCGTGTTCCACGGCCCTGAGGGTGGCGGCGCTTCCGTCAAGGTACACGTTTCCTGTTTTGTCTATCCATATTTCCAGATTTTTTTCGGCGCTGGTTTTTTTTGCCGTTTCCGCTTCGGGGTAATCGATTTTCACTTCTTTGCGATAGTTGATCAGGGATACAAGCATGATGAAGATGAGGAGCAGGAACGCTACGTCCGACATGGAATTAAGCGGGACCGAGAAGTCTTTCCGCCGGCGCCTGATGTTCATCCGCCCTCCCCCGCCGCGCCCTCCCGCATGGAGAAGGAGAAAGCTTCCACCGACAGTTTTTGCGCCGTCTCCACAAAGGACACCACCTCCTGCCAGGGGGCTTCCGGGCTTACGGACAGCATGACCGCCAGATTCGGGTTGGCGGATATACCGGCGCTTATCGCGCCTTCGGCTTCGGCGCGGGAAATGATGTTTCCCCCGCTGGTGATTTGCCCCGCATCGTCCAGTTCGAAGCGCAGTAGATCATCCCGCTGGATGAGCCGGCTGGAATCCCGGGCGGGGAGATTCATCAAAAAGCCCTTGTTGATGTTAAATCCGGCGATCACGATAAAGTAGATTATCAGGAGGAAGGCCATGTCGCTGGCGGCGCTGGAATCGCTGAATCCGCCGCGCTTTTTCCGCCGCAGATTCATGTCAGGATTGGGCGGCGGCCGGGGCGCTTGTCAGTGTTTCCCCGGCAAATTCGGTTTTGTCTTCGATGGCGGAACGGGCCGATGAACTCGCCACGGCAAGTTCCGTGATCAGGTCCGTACAGGTTATTTCCACCTCGGAGGCAAACTTGTCAACGATATGGGTAAAGAGGGAGTGGGATGTCATGGCGATGATGGCGATGATCAGGCCGAAAACGGTGGTTATCAGGGCTTCGTAGATTCCGTTGGCCACAATTTGGGCGTTCACTTCCGTTGCCTCGGCGATGGATTTGAAGGCGCCTATCATGCCTGAAACGGTGCCGAGAAAGCCGGTAAGGGGGGAGAGGGAGCCCAGGGCGGTGAGGAAGTTGAAGCCGCTTTCCAGGGAATTGATGCGGGACAGGGCCTCCGCCTCCGCCGCTTTTTCTATGCGGTTCTCCGAGAGTCTGTAGCGGTTCACCAGGGCAAGGAGTATGCCGGCCCCCATGCGGCGGCGCAGCATGGTTTGAAGGTACTGCTGCGCTCCGGTTATGTCCCTGCGCCGGATGTGGAATTCCACCCGCGCCTTCATGTCGTTCAGCCTGAGGTTGTGGCGGAAGATAAAAATAGCGCGCTCCAGGGCAATAGCCACCGTAGCTACGGAGAAGAAGAGGAGCGGCCACATGAAAATGCCGCCCATCCTGAAGAGTTCCAACAAAGAAAAAGCTGTCTGTTCCGTGTTCATCGGGATGCCTCACCTCATGGCTTGTCTTTGATAAGGCGAAGTCCTCCGCCTGCGGCGTGGCTCGCACCGGTAAGCGAATGTAGTATATACGGCCATTCAAATTGATAATAGACCCATTCCAGGGCCTCTTCCCAGTCCCTGAGCAGGGCCCCGGAATCCCGCAGGGGGCGGAGGGCCTCCGGGAGCAGGGCCCGGCTGTAGCCGGTGTTCCAGGTGACGCCCTCGGCCCGGTTTTCGCCCTCCGTTTCGGCCCAGAGTGCGGGCCTCAGCTCCCGGCGTACCAGTTCCGGGAAAAGAATGGGCCGCCAGTAGCGCTCAAAAGCTTCGCCGGAAGAAAAATGCCCGCCCCCGGCTGTTTCGGAGCCGGCTGTTTCAGCCAGGGCCGTGCCGGCCAGGGCCGCGCCGGCCAAATATTCCCCCATCCAGAGAACCAGGGCGGTGATACGCTCATCCCGGCTGCGCAGGGCCCGGAGGGCCTCGTCCCCGTAAAGCCGGGCAGCGCCGCGCCGTATCCCGCCCGCGCTGAGGTCGAGCACGTCCGTCCCCGGCTGGAGGGCGAAGAAGGCGGAGTAGCCGTCACTGCGGAAGACGCCGCCGCCCCGCAGGTCCCGGCGGAAGCTGTTCCAGCCGTCCCGGTTAGGGGAAAGGAATTCCAGGGATTCCAGGGTAAAGCCGTCCCGCTCTGTCCGCGAAGGGGAGGCCCGCAGTACCAGCGTGGGGAAGGCGGCGGGCCTGATAAGGAGGAATTCCTTCCCGTCTTTTTTCCGCAGCACCCGCCGTATTTCAAGGCCCCGCCCGCCCTGCCCGCCACGCCCGCCCTGGGGGGAGCGCCATATTTCCAGCGTCTTTTCCCGGAAGGCGGAACCGTCAAGAATCCCCCCGGCTTTTTCCACCACCGTCGCGCAGGAGCCCAGGAGAAGCAGCGCCAGCGGAAGGAAGAATAGCCCTTTTCCCGGATTGCCGAAACGCTTTGCCGCCCCCATTCAGTAACTCCAGGTAAAGCCGAAGGATACCATGGGAACCGGCAGTTCGTAGGAGGCGGAATTGCCGCCCGTGTCTATTCTGCCGGTATATTCGTTGAAGCGCGTATTTGCCTCCGCCCTGTAAATCAGGGAAAGTAAATTCTCCGCCCCCAGGTACACTTCCGTTGTTACCCGCCCCTTCCGGTTCAGTATAAAAAATGAAAACTTCAGGTCCAGCGGCAGGGACCAGGTGGTACGTTCATCGTCATGGTATGCGGAGTCCCGCCGGAATTTCTGTATGATCGTCCCGCCCCCTGATGGGGCGTCCACCCAGGCGCCGGCGTTCTCGTCCCAGCGCTGCTCCACATAGCGGTTTGTTGTTTCATCCCAGCGCAGCAGCGCCACCGGGTAGGGGTAGATTTCGCCCGCCCGGCTTTTGGGCCGTCCCGAGGCAAAGCCGAAACGGGCGGCAATGGCGAAGCGCCGGGAAGGTTTGATGTTCAGCACCAGGTTGAAGTTGTGGAAGCGGTGAAACGAGGGGTAGTACCATTGTCCCGGAAGCACCGTATTGCTGCCCCCGGCGTTGACCTGCCCCTGCGAGGGCTCCCGGTAGCGGGCATGATTGAAGGAGTAGGAAATCCACCCGTCCCAGTAACGGGACGTGAATTTTTGCAGTTGAAAATCGAAACCCCAGATCCGCCCCTCCGCGTCAAAAGAAAACCTTGCTTCAGGATTCTGGGTTTCCATGCCCGCAGAGAGATAGGCCCGGTCGAAAACATACTTGAAGTAAGCTTCGAGGTTAAAACTGATTCCTTCCGTAAAGTCTATTTTTGTTCCGATCACCGTGGTAAAGGATCTGTTCGGTTTTATGTCGAAATCCCCGATGCCGCTGCGGCCATCCATGAAGGATATATTTTCGTTTATTGACGAGAAGAGCCCCGTACCGGCGGTGATCGAGAGGGATTCGATGATCCCGGCGTCCCGGAGCAGCGTAAAGTCCACGTTGAGGCGCGGGTTCAGGGCCGGCACGGTCTGTACGCTGAAATCCCTGCCTATGAAATAGAGGTGATCCGCCCTCAGCCCCAGTTCCCCGCCGAAGATACCCCGGGGGCCCGTGTATTCGACGAGGGCGTAGGCGGTGCTGCTGAAGCCCTGGTTAAGCACGTTGAGGCTGTAATCCAGGGGCCTTATGACGGCGGCGTTGGGTATGGCTGCCAGGCCGGGGAGCATCCACGCCAGGGAGGGGTCGAGCCGCTGCTCGAAAAAGACATTCGCCCGGTCTTCCTGCTGCCAGCGGTTGTAGAGTTCCTGGGCCCCCGCTGCAAACATAAAGCCCCGGCCCAGTTCCAGGTCGAAGTCCAGCCTGCCCTGAACGTGGGCAATGCCGCTGCGGGAATCCAAATCGCCGCTGGCGCCCGGCGCGTGGTAGGAATCCTGCGTGGTTATTCCCGCAAGAAAGCCGCCTTGCCGGTAAGCGTCCAGAAAAGCCTGGCTGTAGCGAACTTCCACATCGTTGCTGATAAAACCGCCGGCTTCCATCTGGGTAAAGCCCGCTCCGGCGGTAAATTTTAGTACCGCCCTGGGCGAGGGGCTGAAGGAGAGGGCTGAAACGATGAAACCCTGATAGTTGTTGTAAACAAAATCCATGTCGACATTTCCCCGGACATCCGAATCGTCGTAGGCGTTCCTGTAGGCCGCCCCCACGCCGTCGCTTCCGAAAAAGCCGTTCAGTCCCAGTTCCAGGTCCCCGGTGAAGCGGTAATTCACGGCCAGGGCGGCGCTCCTGATATAGGGGGGGGTGGAGACGGAATTGACCATGCTGAGGGTTTCGTTTTCCACAAGGCGGCTCAAGCCCTTGAGGGCCCACACAAAAGTATCCCAGTACGTTACCTTGCCCATGAACATGATCCCGCCCCTGCCCGGGAGCGGGTAGGAAAGGTTCAGGCTGGCAGCGCTGGTGGAAAGGCCCGATTCCAGCTCCATTGCTTCCGCTGAAGGTTTCCGTGAAGTTATTTCCAAAAGGCCGGAAATGGTGTGGCCGTAACGCGCCGAAAATACGCCGTGGGACAGTTTTGCCGATGAAACCATGCGGGGATCGAATATGGAAATTCCCCCGCCCCAGTGGTAGGGCTGGGAAAGGTAGAACCCGTCCAGCGCAGCCATGAGGTCTCCGGGGTCTCCCCCCCGTATGGAAGGCATGGCGTTAAACATTCCCGCGTAACCCACTCCGGGGAGCAGCTTGATCGAGGTCATCACATCTTCGACTATTCCGATTTCCGCGGTCCGCCTCAACTCCGGCCCTGAAATGGCCACGCTCCGCCCGCTTTGGCCCCCGGCGGCTTCGGGCCGCGCCTCCTCCAGCACCAGCTCCCGGCTTTCGAGTACGCCGCCAAGCCGCAGTTCCACCCGGAAAGGGGCGGTGTCCGCGACTGTTTCAGCGCCGATCACGAGCCGCCTGGTCTCGTAGCCGGGGCAGCTCACCCGTATCACGGCTTCGGTCCCGCCGGCCAGCACGACAAGGGCCCGGCCCCCGGCGTCGCTGTCATAGTCCGCCGCCGCCTGTTCCCCGCTCCGGCCCACATGGATCAGCGCCCCCTCCACGGGCAGGCCGGTATCCGCGTCTTCCACGAGGATTTCTACTTCCCGCGCAAAAAGATGAACGGCCAAAAATGTCAGGAGCAGCAGGGCGAAGCCGCGCTTTTTGAACATGATGCCTGAAGTTTAAGGGATATTCCAAAAGGATAAAAGCGCCGGAGGAAGGAGAAGAAGGGCGCATCCCCGGCGCTTCGCACCGGGGACCGGGCTATCGCTCCAATCTTTTATGCCCGTACCGGGCATAAAAGGATTTCCGCTCTATCCCTTGCGCGGGCTGAAAGCCTGCGGCTGCCCTTCGTGCTCCCCCGCATTGGGGGTAGCCGGAGACCCCGGACCCGCGAAGCGGGGAGGAGGCTCCCTCCCCCGCGAACCCTCCCTCGCGCAAGCGAGTTCTTAGC
>JAISQV010000026.1 GCA_031273985.1 Spirochaetaceae bacterium
CCCAGGCTTCCGGCGGTCTTTATCCGGCTTGCCAGGCGGCGCACGGGCCTTACCTCCCCGGCCAGGGAAAGCTCCCCGGCTATGGCCGTGTTCGGGGGCAGGGCCAGGCCCATGCGGGCCGAATACAGCGCCGCCGCCAGGGCCAGGTCCACCCCCACCTCGGTGATCCGCATACCCCCGGCTACATTGATGTAGATGTCCTGATCCTGGAACCGTATGTTGAGGTGTTTTTGCAGAGTCGCCGCCACGCGGGACACCCGGTTATGATCGATCCGGTCGGAAAAGACCCGGCTCATGGAGCCCTGGGCGGGAACCGTCAGGGCCTGAATCTCCACCAGCAGGGTGCGGCTCCCCTCCAGCACCGCCGCCACAGCCACCCCGGCGGGAATATCCCCCTCCCGGCGCACCAAAAAAAGCCGGGAAGGATCCTCCACCGGCACAAGGCCCCGCTCCCCCATGGTGAAGATCCCCAGCTCCTCCACGGAGCCGAAACGGTTCTTCGCGGCCCGCAGAAAACGGCACTCCCCGTCATCCAGGGCCCCGTCGGCCCCCTCAAAGTAGATCACCGTATCCACCAGGTGTTCCACCGTTTTGGGCCCGGAGATGATCCCCTCCTTGGTAACATGGGCCACGAGGAACAGGGCCGCGTCATGCTCCTTCACCCAGGAAACCAGCTCCCAGGCGCAGTACTTCATCTGATTCATCGTGCCGGGGGAAACGCCCGCCTCCCCCGAGTGCAGGGTCTGCACGGAATCCACCATCACGATCACCGGCCGCGCCGCGTTCAGCACGGCTAAAATATCCTCCAGCCGCCCGGAACAGCACACCTCGATGCGGTCCCCCAGCTTGTCCCGCAGAATGCCCAGCCGGTCGGCGCGCATACGAATCTGCCCGGCGGACTCCTCCCCGGAAACATAGAGGATACGCCCTTTGGTTTCCGCGGCGGCGGCGGCCTGGAGGAGCAGGGTGGATTTGCCTATACCCGGCTCCCCGCCTATGAGCACGCAGGACCGCTTCATGATCCCGCCGCCCAGCACCCGGTCCAGCTCCGCTATGCCGCTCCCTATGCGGTTCCCCTCGGCGGGGTCCACGGCGGAAAGCGGCAGGGATTGGGGCAGCGTATCACTCGCGCCCCCGCCCCGGCGCTCCAGGGCCGTTTCCACCAGGGTATTCCACTCCCCGCACTCCGGGCAGCGGCCCAGCCAGCGGCTCTCCTCGTGCCCGCAGGAGCTGCAGCGGAAAACAGTGCCCCGCGCCCGCTTCGCCATCAGGAGGCCGCTGCGTCCCTGGCCAGAAGCCGGTTAAGGCGCTTCACAAAATCCGCCGGGTCCGTCAGCTTGAGCCCCTCCACCAGCAGGGCCTGATCCAGCAGCACCCCGGCAATATCGGCGATGGCCTCCTCGTCCTCCAGATCCTTGAGCCGGGCCACGATGGGATGCTCCCCGTTCACCTCCAGAATGGGCTTTACCTCCGGCGCCCCCTGCCCCAGGGCCTTGAGCATCTGGGCCATCTGCATGGTGGGGTCGTTCTCATCGGCCACGATACAGGAAGGCGAATCGCGCAGCCTGCGGGACAGCTTCACATCCTTCACCCTGTCCCCCAGGGCCTTGCGAATCTTCCCTATCACGGGCCGCGCCTCCCTCTCGGCGCCCTTGTCCCGCTCCTCCCCCAGCTCCTCATCGGCCCCGGAACGGTTCACCGCCCGCAGCTCCAGCTCCTCCTGATTTTCACCGGGCTTCCGGTAGCGGCCCATGCCGGGAATCACAATATCATCGATCTCACTGTCCATGATGAGAACCTCGATGTCCCGGGCGCGGTAAGCTTCCAGAAGCGGCGAGGCGCGGAGCGTCCGCTCATCGCCGCCGGAAATATAGTAAATGTACTTTTGATCGCCCTTCATCCGGGAAACATAGTCGGCGAAACTCGTCCAGCCCTCTACCACACTGCTCTTGAAGCGCACCAGTTCCGCCAGGGCCTCCCGGTTGCCCCAATCCTGGTAGAGCCCCTCCTTGAGGGGCCGGTTAAACTCCCCGATAAAGGTCTCCCACTGATCCCTGGCCTCCGCATCCCCCGCCGCGGCCCGGTCCGCCAGAGCCTTGAACTCCGAAAGCAGCTTCTTCACCGACGCGTTCCTGATATTCGCCAGCACCTTGTTCTGCTGAAGAATCTCACGGCTCACATTCAGGGGCAGATCCTCGGAATCAATGATCCCCCGCACAAAACGGAGCCAGACGGGCAGCAGGTCCTTGTCATCATCCGTGATAAAGACCCGCTTCACATAGAGCTTTACCCCCGGCTTATAGTCCGCATGGTACAGATCGAAGGGGGCTTTTTTGGGAATAAAGAACAGTGTCGTGTACTCAAGGGTTCCCTCCGCCCTGGTATGCACATGAAAAAGCGGCTCCCCGCTGTCCGGCCCCGACCGGGGATCGAAATTCTGGTAAAACTCGCGGTAATCCTCTTCCTTCAGCTCAGACTTTGGCCTGCGCCACAGGGCCGTGCCGGAATTGATCCGCTCCGTCTTGCTTTTGGAGGACTTCACCTTCCCCTTGTCGTCGTATTCCTTCTCATCGTAGGTCAGGTAGATGGGGAAGGCCACATGATTGGAGTAGCGCTTGACAATATCCTCGATGGACCAGCGGTTGGCGTACTCCTCCCCCTCGGCGTTCAGGTACAGAATCACCTCGGTGCCCTGGCTTTCCCGCTCTGCGCTCTCCGTCTCAAAGCCCGACGCGCCGTCACTGGACCACTTCCAGGCGGCCTCCTCCAGGGCCTTGCGGCTGATCACCTCTATACGATCGGCCACCATAAAAGCCGAATAAAAACCCACCCCAAACTGCCCTATCAAATTCGAATCCCTGCGGGCTTCATCGGCCAGCCTCTCCAGAAAAGCTTTGGTCCCGGAGCGGGCAATCGTTCCCAGCGACTCTATCAAGTCCTGCTCGTTCATCCCGATCCCGTTGTCGGAAATGCTCAGCCTGGAAGGCCCCGCCCCTTCCTCCGCCTTGACAAAAGAAACATCGATGCGCGGCTCAAAACTCAAGCCCTTGTACGCATCCTCCGCCACCGTAAGAT
The DNA here is from genome assembly GCA_031273985.1 of Spirochaetaceae bacterium. Taxonomy (GTDB): domain Bacteria; phylum Spirochaetota; class Spirochaetia; order Treponematales; family Breznakiellaceae; genus JAISQV01. Next base: position 3,076 of record JAISQV010000026.1, read on the forward strand.
ACTTGAGCTTGTCCAGCGCGTCGGAAGCATTGGAAACCAGCTCCCGCAGAAAAATTTCCCTGTTGGAATACAGGGAATGAATAATAAGATGTAAAAGCTGACTAACCTCAGTCTGAAACTGATGCTGCGCCATGGCTACCTCCCCAAAAAATGCTTGCCCTCAAGGCCCGGAATCCAAAATTCCAACATAAAAATACCCAAAAAAGCGCCCTCCGGCAAGGATCAGCGCCCCCGCAGCGAATACGTTGTAAGCCTGCACAGAATTTTGTGAATAGGGGCGCATCCCCGCCGCATCTCCGCCCGCTGCCTTACGGCAGAATGCGGAACGACAGGGGCGGGGACCGGGCTATCCG
>JAISQV010000031.1 GCA_031273985.1 Spirochaetaceae bacterium
CACAAACATGACCATGATCACTACCACGATCACGGGCATGAACACGGCCACGGGGAGCACCGGAGCTGGCGGGAGATTCGCGGCCTCATCGAGAAGTCCGGCCTCCGGGAGGGAGCGAAGCAACGGGCGCTGAATATATTTACCCGCATAGCCGAAGCCGAGGCGGAGGTCCACGGGCAGAAGGTTGACGACATTACTTTCCACGAGGTAGGGGCCCTGGATTCCATCATCGATGTGGTGGGCACGGCGGTATGCCTGGACCTGCTTAACCCTGACAGAATAACCGCGGGGGAAATTGAGCTGGGCGGCGGCACGGTCAAGTGCGCCCACGGCATACTCCCGGTACCTGCCCCGGCGGTGCTGATACTGTGCCGGGGGCTGCCCGTAAAAACCGGCGGCTTCAACAAGGAAATGACCACCCCCACCGGGGCGGCCATCCTTGCGGCATCGGTGGACGAATTCATTACTACCGCCCGCTTCAGGGAAATAAAGACCGCTTACGGCATAGGGACCAGAAAGATGGAAAAGCCCAACCTCCTGCGGGTTTCCTGGCGGGAAGAGGAGGCTCCGCCGCAGGATTACGCCGCCGAAGAGCTCGTCCTCATGGAGACCAACATTGACGACATGACCGGCGAGGCGCTGGGCTTTCTCATGGAGATCCTCTTTGAGGCCGGCGCCCTGGACGTAACGTTCAGCCCCGTTACCATGAAAAAATCCCGGCCCGCCGTGACGGTTTCGGTGCTTGCGCCGCCGCAAAAGTTACAGGCCCTGCGCAGCGCCGTCTTTACCGGGTCCACCACCATAGGCCTCCGGGAGATTCCCGTGCGGCGGCTTTCCCTGGGCCGGGAAGCGGGAACCCTTTCCGGCGCGTTTGGGGAGGCCCGCACAAAAACTGTTTTTCTCAACGGAAGGCCCCTGCGCTCCAAGATTGAATTTGAGGACCGCGCCCGCATTGCCCGTGAACGGGGCATCTCCCTGGCCGAGGCGGAGCGGCTCATCCAGGGATACCCTGCGGGAAACGCGTAATCCAGGATATTGGACTTTGATCCGGCAATCAGGGGAAAACGAAGAAAGAGGAAGAATTTATAACCACGAAGGACACGAAGAGCACAAAGGAAGAAAGAGGAAGAATTTAATCACGAAAAACACTAAAGACACGAAAAAAAAGGCAAGATAAAGATTGCAAGATTTTCGTGGTTAATTAGGTCTCAAGGGTGCGCACGGCCGGGGGGTTTGGGGGCGTTTGCGCGGGCGCAAACGCCAGGAAAGGCCGGGGGGCGTTGCGGGGGGCTGACCCCCCGCACGGGGGTAGCGCAAAAGCGTTTTGGCGCAGCCAAAACCTTTGGAGCGTAGGGGGCTTGGCCCCCTACTATTCTTCCCCTCCTCCCTGGCGCGAAGCGCCCCCTTCCCTTGAAACTTCCCGGCAGGTACCGTAGAATCTTTCTATGTACAGACACGGGCCGCTTCGCTGCGGTATGTTTATCGGCGATTCGATTCGGCTGCTCCTGATGGGCGGGGCGCTTTTTGCGGCGGCCTGGGAGGGCCAGGACGGAGGCGCGCCGCCTCTGCTGCTTTTTGCCGCGCCCAATGTGCTTTTTCCGCTGGCGGCGCTGCTCCTGTGGCTCAGGCCGGAGGCTTACGGCGCCTATCTGCCCCTGTATCTGGCGGGGAAAATCACGGCGGCGGCGGCTAATCTTTGCTGGATTTTTTATTCCGCCGCGAACATCGCCCAATCCTTCATGACAGCCTTGATGCTGCGGAATATCGCTGTTCTGGCTGTGCCGGCTGCGGCAGTATTGCTGTTGTTGTTTGACGGCCTTTCCATAGCGGGAGCCCTGAGGCTCCTCTACAGTAACGGCCCCTCCCCCGGCGCGGGGCAGGGCGGCGGGCGGCGCGAAGTCGATTCCCCTGATGACGGAGGAAGGTAATGCGGATCATTCCGGTGGCAAGCGGTAAGGGCGGCGTGGGTAAATCCCTGGTGGCGGCGAATTTGGGTGTGGCCTTTGCCCAGGCGGGACAGAATGTGGTGATAGCGGATCTGGACCTGGGGGCCTCCAATCTGCATCTGGTCCTGGGGCACCAGTCGGCGCAGTCGGGGCTGGGCCACTTTCTCAACGATCTGAAATCGGATTTTTCCGGGGTAATAGCCGATACCGACATACCCCGCCTGCGCTTCATTCCCGGCGATGCGGAGATTCCCGGCATGGCGAATCTTAAAGCCTCCCAGCGAAACGCGCTGGTGAAGAATTTACTTTCCCTGAAGGCGGACACGGATATTCTGATCCTCGATCTGGGCGCGGGAACGCATCAATCGATTCTGGATTTTTTTCTGCTTTCCACCAGGGGTATTATTGTGTCGGCCCCGACGGTAACGGCCATACTCAATGCCTATGTGTTTTTGAAGAACGCCGTGTTCCGGCTGATGTACAGTATCTTCAGGAAGGGGACCCCCGCGGGAATCTACCTCGAACAGATGCGGAAGGATGTTTCCGGCAGGAGCCGGCAGTACATCCCCCAGATGCTCAAGGAGATTGAACGCATGGACCCCAAGGCCCACGAGCGCTTCCGCTTCAATCTGGATCATTTCCACCCGCGCCTCGTGATGAATCTTATCGATGATCCTTCGGGCGCGGATGTGGCCATGAAGATACGCCGTTCCTGCGAAGCCTATCTGGGGCTCGGCATTGAGTACCTGGGGGTGCTGTACCGGGATTCCCTTCAGGATACCGCCCTGGCCTCAAGGCTTCCCATCCTGCTTTACAAGCCCCAGTCGGTGCTCTCCCAGGGGATATACCGGCTGGCGGAAAAAATACTGCAAGCGGAGGAGGAAAAATTCGATCTGGCGGAATCGGAAATTGAGGCCAGTTTCCGGGAGGCTTCGCTGGAAGCGGAAATTGATTTTGAGAACAAGACCGAATATGTGGAAGAGCTGCTTCACTCCGGGGCGCTGACCCAGGGGGACCTGCTCGAAACAGTAAAAACCCAGCAGCTCGAAATTTCCAAGTTGAAGAAAGAAAATAATTTCCTTAAATTAAAGTTATCCCAGGCTGTCGCTTTGGGATACAAGCCCTGAAAGAGCCGGATATGGCAAACACCGCAGTCATCGGCGATGTGTCGATTTTTGTTGACGAACAGGAGCTGGAAGCCCGGCTTTTCTTTGTCCCTTCCGCGGGCGGGGAAGAGTGGAGCGCCATAACCCTGGACGCCCTGATACGAAAAAAGCAGCTCCCCTCCGTCCCCATGCAGGCGCTGGAACAGTTTCTGGAAAAAGCCGCCCTGTCGCGGGAGCCTGCGGACATGGTTCTTTGCCAGGGTTATGCGCCGGTGGAACCGGTACCGGAACGGATCGCCTGGGCGAAGAGCCCGATCCCTGATGAGATAGAGCCCTTTGCCGGGCCCATTCTTGAGGAAGCCCCCCCGCCGGAACTTTACCGTGTCCGTACCAAACAGGTACGGCGGGAACGGCAGATCAGGAAGCCGGGCCTTCTGGGGGGCAAAGAAACCGAGACCTACTGGGAGGAGGAGCAGGCCCAGGAGCCGGTGGAGGTTGATCCCGAAGTGCAGGAAACCCGCTATGCCGAGCGGGGGAAAACCATAGGGACGGTTGTCCCCGGCAAGCCGGGAAAGAGCGGGAAGAATATCTACGGGAAGCTGCTCAATCCGGGGGAGCTCCCGGAGGCAACGGTGCTTTTCGGTGCGGGCCTCGAACAGCGGGGGAACGAGATAGTGCCCACCGTAACAGGGATTCTGCGCCTGGGCCGGGGCTGGGCCGATGTGGTGGCCATACCGCAGCCTTCCTGGAGTCTTGAAATGGGAAGCGATGAAAGTTCCCTCTTCCTGAGTTACAGCCCCGGACACGCCCTCTACCCCCGGCCCAGGGCGAAGGATATTCTTGCCGGGGCGGGCGCGCCGGACCCGGCCCTGCTGGTAGACGCGGCGGAACTGGACGCGGAGCTGGAGCGGGCAACCCGCGCCAAAGAGGAAATAGTCCGTTACCCCCTGTACCGGGAGCACGATGCGTCGGCGGCGGTGGAAATAAGCCCGGACCGGAGCAGCGCGGCGCTTAGGCTCCGCAAGGGAAGCCGGGGGAGGGCGCCCCTGGAAGCGGGCCTCATAAGCCAGGCGATCAAACATTCGGGGATTGCCGTCCGGGACGGGGAAAAACTTTCGGAGATTGTCAGGGACTTTCTCGAAGGCCCGGAAACGAGCCTGCTCTATGTCTTTGCGGAGGGTAAGGCCCCCCTTCCAGGCGGCGATGAGGAGGCGGAGATCACCCTTTCGGTGCTGGACGGGGATACCGCCGAAGCGGTTCTGGAACGGGCCGGAAAGGATGAGTCCTTCCAAAATTTGGTGAAGCAGGGGAAACTTTTTTTGCCCTCCGGGGACTGCATTCTGGCCTGGGTGGACAGGGGGCAAAGCGCCGTCCGCATAAACCAGGGGCTTCCGGGCCATCCGGGCCACACCCTTGAGGGGGAGGATATTCCCGCACCGCCGGGGCAGAAACTGAATATACGGCTCTACCGGGGTCTCAGCCTGGAAAACACGGAGATTACCGCTTCGCAGACGGGGCTTTTTGTGGCGCAGGCCGGGAAGGGCTTCTTCCGGGCGCAGGTGCTGGACTACCGGGACAGCACGGTCTTTGTGGATGTGGCGGACGACGGCATGGAGGCCCGGGTGGAACTCCGGGGGAGCGTGGGGACCGGGGCGCCCCTCACGGTGGAGCGGGTGATGGAGGCCCTTGCCGGGGCGGGGGTCAAGGCCGGGATAGACAGGCCGGCCCTGGAAGCCGCCGTGGACAGGGCCAACCGGAGCGGCAGGACCGTTAGTTGCATTGCGGCCCGGGGGCTTCCGCCGGTTCTTCCCGGCAGCATGGAGTTAATCTGGCTGATAGACATGACGGACTGGGAAAAGCCCCCCGCCGTTACCAAAGACACACCCCTGGCCGACCTTATTGAAGGAGGCCGCACGGGCAGGGCCGGCTGGGATCTGGGCGGCGGCATGAGGGAGATCAAGAAGGGCGAAAAGACGGTAATACGCTGGGACGCTTCGGTGCGGGCTGCCGATACGGAGACGGGCAAGCGGCTTTTCGCAAACCGGGACGGCGAGGTGGCCTTTGACGGCTACTTCCTGCAAATCGCCGTTCTGCGGGAGGTGGCGGGCGATCTGGCGCCCGATTCGGGGAGCCTCTCCTTTTCCGGTGAAATCAGGATAAGCGGCGATGTGCTTCCCGGCTGTTCCGTTTCAGGCGGCAGGGATGTCTCTGTGGGGGGAAGCGTCAGGGCCTCGCTCGTTACTTCGGGAGGCGCCGTAACCGTAGGGCGGGGGGTGCAGGGCAGGACGGTGATCAACGCCCGGCGCGGCATAGAAACCCCCTTTGCGGAGGACGCGATCCTCCTTGCCGTGGCGGACATACAGGCGGATGATCGGTTAAGCGGCTGTTCAATCAAGACCAACGGCAGGGTTTTGCTGCGGGGGCAGGAGGGGCGGCTGGAAGGCGGCGCCTGCCGGGCGCGGCTCGGCGTGGAGGCTTCCGCCCTGGGCAACGAAGCGGGCGTGAAAACCCTCGTTTCCTTTGGGCAGGATTATCTCGTCAAGGATCGCCTCGATCAGGTCCTCAAGGAGATTGAACGGATAAGCGCCGCCCTGAAGGAGCCCGGAAGCGGCGGGCAAAACAGGAGGCTCACGGAACTCGACGCCCGGATGCGGGACCTTCGGGCAAAGTTTAACCATCACCACCCTTCGGAGGTACGGGTCCGGGGCGCCGTCTGGCCGGGGGTGGTCATGGAAAGCCACGCGGCGTATTATGTGGTCAAAGAGCGCATGGACCGGGCGCTGTTTTGGTACGATGAGGAAACCGGACAGATACGGGTAAAAACCCCGGATTGAGGGCACATTGAGGGCATTATGTTATTGGCAATAGACTTTCCATCGTGGCTCAAGCCGGAAGTGATTCCGGGGCTTCCCCTGCGCTGGTACGGCCTGATGTACATTGTGGCCTTTACCATAGCCTACCGGCTCTGCAAAAGGCAGATTCGGGAACGCCGTTTTCCCATGCAGGAGGACGATCTGTTCCGGCTTTTTATCTTCGGCGTAACGGGCTTGATTCTGGGCGCACGGATTCTGTCGACCCTGGTTTATGAAAGCGATCCCTTTTACCGCGAAAACCCCTGGTTCATCTTTTGGCCCTTCCGGGACGGCCAATTCACCGGGTTTATGGGGATGAGTTACCACGGCGGGGTCCTGGGCTGCGTCCTGGGAGTGATTCTGTTCTGCATCGTGAAACATTTTGATTTCAGGGAAATAGCCGACATGGTATGCGCCGCAATCCCCCTGGGTTACACCTTCGGCAGGCTGGGGAACTTCATCAACGGCGAACTTTATGGCCGGGTAACCCCCGGCCCCCTGGGCATGATCTTCCCCCAGGCGCAGCCCTTTTCCGCCCGTCTGGACTGGGTCAGGGAGCTGGCGGAAAAGACGGGGGTTCCCGTTCCGGGGCCCTCCGCCATGATAAACCTGCCCCGGCACCCCTCCCAGCTCTACGAAGCTTTCTTTGAGGGAATAGTGCTGTTCTGTATAGTCTGGGCCCTGCGAAACAGGAAACCCTTCAAGGGTTTCATCACGGGGCTCTACTTTGCCGGTTATGGTTTCATCCGCTTCTTTCTTGAGTATCTTCGCGCTCCCGACGCCAACCTCGGTTATCGCATAACCCTGGCGGACAACGGCGTCCCTCCGGCACTGTTCTCCACATTCTTTAATTTTACCACCGGACAGGTTTTCTGTTTTGTCATGATAATCTGCGCCCTCATCTGGTGGATAATCGCTTCGCGGCTTCCCGGCGCGGAGGCGCCCCGGTTCTACCCCGATGCGGAGCAGATCCGGCGGGAAGCGGAGGAGGCGCGGGCCCGGGAAGCAACGCGGGAGCAGCAGCGCCGGCGCAGGCTGAGGAAGCGGCTGCGCTAGTACGGAGCGGGGGGTGGACATGAAATACTACAGTACCAGAAACCGGAACGAACCGGTTAATTTTGCGGAGGCGGCGCTGACGGGGCTGGCCCCGGACGGCGGGCTCTTTGTCCCCGGTGAGATACCCTCTTTTCCGGCGGCGGTAAAATCCTCTTTGGGGACCATGGATTTTCGGGACATAGCCCTTGAGACGATAAGGCCCTATGTGCGGGAGGATATTCCCGATGCGGTGCTGGCCGATTTGATCCAGAGCGCCTATCCCTTCGGGGCTCCCCTCGTGGAGGCCGGAGACCGCCTAGTGCTGGAACTCTTTCACGGCCCCACCGCGGCCTTCAAGGATTTCGGCGCCCGCTTCATGGCCAGGGCCTTTTCCTACCTCCGCCGCCACGAAGACAGGCCCCTGCGTATCCTGGTGGCGACCTCCGGCGACACCGGCGGCGCCGTGGCGGACGGCTTTTTCGGGGTGGAGGGCATCTCCGTAACGGTGCTCTACCCCAGGGGCCGGGTAACGCCGCTGCAGGAACGGCAGATCGCCGCCCTGGGGGGGAACATAGACGCCCTGGCCGTGGAGGGGAGTTTTGACGATTGTCAGGCCCTGGTCAAGGCGGCCTTCGCCGATGAGGCGCTCCGGAAGCGGCTCGTCCTTTCCTCGGCAAATTCGATCAATGTGGCCCGCCTCATCCCCCAGGCGGTGTACTACGCCGCCGCTTCGGGCAGGGCCTTCGCCGGGCTTGTGGACGGGGACGGCGCGGCGACGCCCCGGATTCCCGGCTCAGGCCCCGCCGCCCGGAGCCGCATGAAGGGCCGGGAGCCTGTCATGGCGGTGCCGTCGGGGAATTTCGGGAATCTTACCGCCGGCCTCTACGCCAAAGAGATGGGCGCGCCCATAGCTTTTTTCATAGCCGCCACCAACATCAACAAAACAGTGCCGGACTATCTGGAAAGCGGCGTCTATGAGGCCCGGACTTCGCAGGCAACGATCTCCAACGCCATGGACGTGGGGGCCCCCAGCAATTTTGAGCGCATGGCCGCCCACTGGAGCTGGGAAACAATGCGTTTTCTTGTCCGGGGCGCCTCGGTTACGGACGGCGAAACCCGCGAGACGATAGAAAGGGTACATCAGGATCACGGTTACTACCTCGATCCCCACGGCGCGGTGGGCTTGAAGGCGGCGGATTTACTGGCGGGCGCCCTGGGCGGGGCCGGGCCCCTCGCCGTTCTGGCCACGGCCCATCCGGCAAAATTCTCTGAGACCGTGGAGCCCCTCACCGGCCCCGTTCCCGTGCCGGACTCCCTGCGCCGGGTCATGGACCGGGAGCCCCGGAGCCGGGTGATACCGGCGGACTCAGGCGTCCTGCGGGAGCTGCTGTAA
>JAISQV010000118.1 GCA_031273985.1 Spirochaetaceae bacterium
TCTTCCCGCTCTTTTATGTCTTGAATAAGGCTTTTCCCTCTCAAATACTTAATTTTAGTGGGAGATAGTGGGAGATCGTGGGGAACACTGGGGAAAAAATGAACGACATTTTAACAGGAGAGTTCCCCGTTGCCCTCGATGACAAGGGGCGGATAAGCATTCCCGTCAGGCTCCGGGACAAGGTGCCGGGGAATCTGCTCCACATAACCAAGGGGACGAACCGTTGTTTGTGGGTTTTTCCCCCGGAGGAGTGGGGGCGGGCCTCCGCGCGCTGGATGCAGAACGCGTCCATGCCGGCGAAGCGGCGCAATGAGATTCTGCACCGTTTTATCAGCCCCATGCAGGAAGTGGAGATGGACCGTACCGGGCGCATCATGGTCCCCCCAAGTTTGAGGGATTATGCGGGCCTTACGCATGATTGTTTTGTGGTGGGGATAGGGGCGAGCATAGAGATATGGGATACGGAGTCTTACCGGAGTTATCAGGAGAGCATAGAGGGTGATTTTGAAGAAGTGATGAAAGATACCAGTTCCGATTTCTTCTACGGCTAATCCGGCGGGAAAGGCCGTGGAAGTTGTTCATACCCCGGTGTTGGTGGAGGAGGCCATACGCTGCCTCCGGCCCGATGCTTCCGGGGGGCTTATGGTTGATGCAACATTGGGCGAGGGGGGGCACAGTTTCGCCTTCCTCTCCCGGTTCCCCGGCCTCAGAATTCTGGGGATCGACGCGGACCGGGAGATACAGCAGGCAGCGCGTGAGCGGCTCGCCGTCTTTGGGGACCGGATTAGCTTCTACACCGGCTGGTCCCAGGATTTCTTTGCAGACCTTGAAGCGCAGGGCGGGGAGCGCCCCGATATGATCCTCATCGATCTGGGAGTCAGCCACTTCCATTATGTGAGGGGGGGGCGGGGTTTCAGTTTCCAGCGGGACGAGGAGCTGGATATGCGGATAGACCCGGAGCGCGGGGAAAGCGCCGGGGCCCTCCTCAAAAGGCTCCCCGAGCGGGAACTGGCGGACCTCCTCTACAACTATGGGGGGGAGCGCTTTTCCCGGCGCATTGCGCGGCTCATCGTGGAGGAACGCCGGCGCTCCCCGGTACGGAGCTCGCTGGCTCTGGCGGAGCTGGTCAGCCGGGCCGTGCCCGCCGCCTACCGCCGGGGCCCCGTGCACCCCGCTACGAGGACCTTCCTGGCCCTGAGGATAGCGGCGAACCGGGAATTGGAGCGGCTCCCGGCCCTGCTGGAGGCGGCTATGTCCGCCCTCAAGCCCGGCGGGAGGCTGGCCGTGATCAGCTTCCATTCCGGCGAGGACCGGCTGGTGAAGCATTATTTCCGGGAGCGCTGCGGGCCCTCCCGGCGGACGGGGGACGCGCCGATACATGGAGAAGGGGCCGAAGTTTTCAGACTCCTGACCCCCAGGGCGGTGGGCCCCCAGGCGGAAGAAGCGGAGCGGAATCCGCCTTCCCGGAGCGCGAAGCTGCGGGCGGTGGAAAAATTGAGCGAGGAGGACGGGGCGTGAAGGGCCGGATCGTCATCATGTATATCTTTATTCTCACCATCCCCCTGTTTCTGGGGGCCCTGGCCTGGCAATCGGCCCGTTACGGCGCCCTGGAAAAGGAAATAATCCGGAACGGGGAGCGGCAGGAGGAGTGCATAGCCCGCAACCGCCGCCTCATCGCGGAGATAGCCCTGCTTTCATCCTCGGAGCGCATAGAATCCCTGGCCCGGAACAGCCTCGGGCTCGGCAAGAAGCGGCCCGAAGAGGTGCTGCAGATACGGATCACGGGGGATCTGTGATGGCGGCGCTCCTAACCTTCGAACAACTGGCCGCGATCCCCGGTTTCCGCCTCTGGAATCCCGAAAATTCAGGAAACGAGAGCTCGAATTCGGAATATGGGCGCATCCCCGCCAAGGCCGCAAGCGGCCCCGGCGGGGACCGGGCTATACGGGGCTCCGCTATCGCTCCGGCCCCTGCGCTCCGCGCCGGGTCTGCCCTTCGGGCACCCCTCCTATCCCTTGCGCGGGAAGAGGGGATCTTCTCCGTTACTCTGGATTCGCGGAACGTGGAACCCGGCGCCCTCTTTGTCGCCCTCAAGGGCGCCTCCGATGACGGGCACCGTTACGTGGAAGCCGCGCTGAGGGCGGGCGCCGGGGCGGCGATGGTGGCCGAAGACCGCCTGGCGGATCCGGCGCTGGGCCTCGCGGACATTGCCCGCAGGGCCGGGGCCTCCCTCATCGTGGTGGAGGATACCCTGCGGGGGCTCCAGGACGCGGCGGCGGCTTACCTGGCCGGATTCCCCCGCTTGCTAAAAGTGTCGATCACGGGCAGCGCCGGTAAATCGACCACGAAGGAGATCTGCGCCGCCATGATGCGGGCTGAGCGGGAAACGGTCTGCAACGAGGGGAATCTGAATTCCGAGACGGGCCTCCCCCTTGCCGTGTTCGGGGTGAGGCCCCGGCATGAAGTCTGCGTATTCGAGATGGGGATGAACCGCCGGGGCGAGATTGCCGAACTGGCCAGGGTGCTGAAACCGCATATAGCGCTCATAACCAATATCGGGCCTGCCCATATCGGTATGATCGGCAGCATTGCCGGAATAGTTGAGGAAAAGAAGCAAATTTTTTCGCAGTTCACCGGAACCGAAACGGCCCTTATTCCGGAGGATGAACCCTACCGGGAGGAACTTGCCGAGGGCGTTTTGGGGAAGGTGTCGTACTACGGCCCTTGCAACCTTGAGGCATGGGGAGGGGTGCGCGACCGGGGATTGGCGGGTACGGAAATTACCTGGGGGGGGAAGCCCGTACTTTTTGCCATTCCCGGCCGGCACAATGTAAAGAACGCCCTGGCCGCGGCGGCCATAGCCCGGGCCGCGGGGCTCAGCGACGAGGCCCTCAGACAGGGGCTTGCGTCGGTGAGGGCCCTCGGCGGGCGGAGCGAGATTCTCCGCCGGGCCTCTCCGGGGGGCGGGGAGATGACGGTAGTCCGGGATTGCTACAACTCCAATCCCGCCGGCGCGGCGGAGGCGCTGGCCTTCTGCGAGGGGCTGGACTGGCCGGGCCGCAGGGTCTACGTGCTGGGCTCCATGCTGGAGCTGGGGGCTTTCTCCGCCGAAGCCCACGAAAAGCTGGGAGAGGCCCTTGCCGCTTCCCGGGCGGAGCGGGTGTTTTTCTACGGCCCTGAGACCGAAGCGGCCCTGGGGGCCTTTCGCCGGGCGGGGGGCGGGGAGCGGGCCTCCCTTGCCCCCTCCCTGGAGGCCCTGGCCGGGGCCCTGGGGGGCTGCCTCCGGGGGGGAGACCTCCTCCTCCTCAAGGGCTCCCGGGGCTGCGCCCTGGAGCGGGTTCTGGACCTCCTGCCCGCCCCGGCCCGCGAAGCAGGGGAGCGCCGCCCATGATACTGGAATTTCTGTATCCCCTGGTTAAATATTTCACGGCCCTCAATGTCTTTCAGTACATCACCTTCCGCGGCGCCTACGCGGCCCTGAGCACCCTGCTCTTTTGCTTTGTCTTCGGGCCCGCCCTGATTGAAGGGCTGCGGAAGTTGAAGATAGGCCAGGTTATCAGGAAAGAAGGCCCGGAGAGCCACCTCGTCAAGAGCGGTACTCCCACCATGGGCGGGGTGTTCTTCCTCTTCTCCATAGTGATAGCGGTGCTGCTCTGGGAGGATCTGCACAACTACAAGGTGTGGATGATTCTGGGGGCCTTCATCGCCCTGAGCTTCGTGGGTTTTCTGGACGATTTTCTCAAGATCCGGCGGCAGAATTCGGAAGGCCTCCATCCCTGGGCCAAGCTTGCCGGCCAGGCGGTGGTGGCCCTGACGGTGGTTCTGATTCTTTACTTTAACGAGGGGGAAGAGATCACGGTCCTCTACGTGCCCTTCTTCAAGAATCCTGTTCTGGACCTGGGTATTCTCTGGATACCCTTTGCCGTGCTGCTGATCATGGGGGAGTCCAACGCGGTAAACTTTTCAGACGGCCTCGACGGGCTTGCCTCGGGCCTCCTGATTCTGGTTTTTATAGCCCTGGCGATACTCACCTATCTTTCGGGACGTTCCGACTATTCCGCGTACCTGGGCATACCCTACATCACCGGGGCGGGGGAGCTCACCGTGTTCTGTCTTGCCTGTGTGGGGGCCTGTGTGGGGTTCTTGTGGTTTAATTCGCACCCCGCCGAAGTTTTCATGGGGGACGTGGGGAGTCTCCCCATGGGGGGGATCATTGCGGTAATATCCCTCATCGTAAAGAAGGAGATTTTGGTGCTCATCATAGGCGGGGTCTTCGTGCTGGAGATAGCCTCGGTGGTCATCCAGGTAGTCTCGTTCAAGCTCCGGGGGAAGAGGGTCTTCCTCATGACGCCCATACACCATCACTTTGAGCTTTCCGGCTGGAAAGAAACCCAGGTGGTCAACCGTTTTTGGATACTGGGCGGCTTATTTGCCATCATTGCCCTGTCGACATTAAAGATACAGTAAAAGCGCTGAAAAAGGAAGAGGGAAATGCAGCTTAATATGGAGATGCCGGGCAGGAGAAGCCGCACTGATCATGTACTCATCGCCTCCATTATGATTCTTGCCGCCCTGGGGCTTATCACCCTCTTTTCCGCCTCCGACGCCTATTCCAGGCGGCTCGCGGAGATGGACCGGGCCGCGGGGCTGGGCCTGGAGGAGAGGAATTCCACCCTCTTTGAGGATCAGCTCGTGCATTTTTTTGTGGGCGCTCTCTGCTGTGTTGCCGCGTCCCTCCTGCCGGTGAGGATGATCCGCTCCCTGGTGCCCTTCGCCGTGGCGCTGGCGGCGATCTTCTGCATACTCACCTTCGTGCCCGGCATAGGGGACGCCCGGAACGGCGCGGCCCGCTGGATACGCGTAGGGAGCTTTAACTACCAGCCCTCGGAGCTGGTAAAGCTGGCGCTGCCCCTCTACCTGGCCCATATCTTTGACAAGAAGCGGGGGGAACTCGACTCCTTTGTCCGGGGCATACTGCCGCCGGCCCTGATCCTTACCCTGTTCTTTCTCCTGATCTATGCGCAGAACAATTTTTCTACCGCCCTGTTCATTACCCTGAACGGCCTCCTGATCTTCTACATGGCGGGGGTAAAGTTCCGTTACTTCCTCGGCGCGGGGGTGATTCTCATACCGCTCTCGGTAGTGTTCGTGTTGACCAGGGAACACCGGCTCATACGGCTGATAAGTTACCTCTGGCCGGATCAGGACCCCCTGGGCGCCGATTACCAGGTGAAGGCTTCCCTGATAAGCGTTGCCTCCGGGGGGCTCTGGGGCAAGGGCCTGGGGCGGGGTACGCGGAAAATTTCCAGCGTACCGGAGGTACATTCGGATTTTATTTTTTCCTCCTACACTGAAGAATTGGGTTTCGCCGGGGTGCTGCTCTTCTTTACGATGTTCCTGGTCTTTGCCTACCGGGGCTACCGGGCCGCGCTGCGCTGCGCCGATCCTTTCAGGCGGCTTCTGGGCATTTCTCTCGTAACGATCATTGTCAGCCAGGCGCTGATCAATATCGCTGTCGTGGCGGGCGCCCTTCCGGTTACGGGTATGCCCCTGCCCTTCTTTTCCCACGGCGGGTCCTCCCTGGTGACGACCCTTTCCATGGCCGGACTCATCGTGAACATTTCCCGGAATACCGCGCCCCCCGCGCCCGGAGAGGAGGCCCTCCATGTCTGAATATGCCTACACCGAAGAAGGCACAAGCGGGGAAAGGAGCTCCGGGGTCAACCGCTGGTTCTTCCGGCTGCTCCTGGTGGTAGCCGTTATTCTCGCGGCGGAGCTCCTCTGGCTCTTCGGCATAACACCCTTACTGCCCGTGTCCGCGCTGGATGTGCAGGGCCTCCCCGGAGTGGACCGTTCATGGATTTTGAGCGAAGCCGGCATAGGGCCCCATTCTTCATGGATAACCGTCAACGCGGAGGAAGCGGAACGCCGCCTTTCCCGGCTCTACCTGGTGGAGTCCGCCCATGTGGTCAAGGAGTACCCCGACAGGGTAAGAATATTCCTTGAGCCCCGCCGCCCCGCGGCCCTGATCCTTTCCCCGGTGGAGGGGCGGCTCCGGCCCGTGTATCTGGACAGGCACGGAATGATAATACAGATAGGGGATACCCACCCGGAACTTGAGTCCCCCCTGGCCCTGCCCATACTGTCGGGATTCGGAATAAACAATCTGTATCTGGGATGGCGCATACACATTCTGGAGAATTTACTTTCCCGGCTTTTTGAGATACGCCTTGCCTCTCCGGAATTGCTGCGGGCCGTTTCGGAGATACGGATCAACAGTAAACCTTACAGCGGTTTCGATCTGACCCTGTACCCGGTGAACAGCGGGATACGCTTCCGGGTGGAGGCGGATCTGGACGGGGATATTCTCCGGTACATCATACTGATGCTGGATGTCTTTAACAAATCCGATGTGGATGTGGACGAGGTGGATCTGCGCGGCGGCACGGCGTCTTTTGTAATGAAGGAGGTTTCCTCTGGCTAACGATAATTTGGTGGTGGGCCTGGATATAGGCTCGAGCAGGGTTCGCGCAGTTATAGGCGAACGCAACGAGAACGGCATTCTGGAGATCACCGGCGTGGGGGAGAGCCCCTCCACGGGGCTGCGCAAGGGGGTTGTGGTCAACATCGAAGCCACCCTGCGCTCCGTGGCCGCCGCGGTGGAGGCGGCGGAGGTGATGAGCGGCCAGGATGTCCGCTCCTGCTGGACGGGGATAGGCGGCAGCCACATCGAGGGGACCAATTCCCGGGGCGTGGTGGCCATCACGGGCAAGAATCGGGAGACCCGGGAGATAGGCCCCGACGATATGGCCAGGGTGCTGGAGGCGGCCAGGGCGGTGCCCATACCGCTGGACCGCCGGGTGCTGGAAGTTATCCCGCAGTCCTACATTGTGGACGATCAGAAGGGGATCCGGAATCCCCTGGACATAATCGGCGTGCGTCTCGAAGCGGAGGTGCATATCATCACCTGCTCCCTGACCAGCGCCCAGAATCTGATCAAGTGCGTGAATCGTTCGGCCCTGCGGGTCAACGATCTGATCCTTCAGCCGCTGGCGGCCAGCAGCGCTGTGCTCACGGAGGATGAGAAGGAGCAGGGCGTGGCGCTGATAGACCTGGGGGGAGGGACTACGGAGTTGATGGTCTACCACCAGGGCGCCCCCTGTTACACCACGACCATAGCCCTGGGGGGAAGCCAGGTTACCAACGATATTATGTTTATCGAAAAAATATCGATGGAGACCGCCGAGCAGATCAAGATCAGCGCGGGCTGCTGCTGGGAAGGGCTGGACGAGGGAGAGAACGACATCATAGTTCCCGGCGCGGGGACCAGGGCGCCCGTTACGATTCCGCGATCCCGGATCCGGGAAACGGTGCAGCCCCGCATGGAAGAGATTCTGCGCATGGCCCAGGAAAAGGCGCTCCAGGCCCGCCAGCCGGTGCGGGGCGTGGTGCTCACCGGCGGGGGCGCCCTCATGCCGGGGGCGGCGGAGCTGGCGTCGCATATATTTTCCCTTCCCGTGCGTATCGGTACGCCCCTGCCCATGGGGGGGCTCGGCGAC
>JAISQV010000142.1 GCA_031273985.1 Spirochaetaceae bacterium
TCGTGGACGACCGGCGCTGGGAGCGTTTTCTCCGCAAGACTTCGGCGCTGGAGGCGATACAGGAGCTGCTGCGTTCCCGGAAGGCCGCCCCGTCTTCGGAGAGCGCCGGGGCCCTGGGCCCCCATGCCGGGGAGAGCCTCGCCCAGGCGCTCCGGGACCCCGCCGTCCGCCGGGAGGATATTGAGCCCTGCGCTCCGGAGTTGGCCGCCTACCCGGCGGAGTGGGTAGAGCGGGTGCTGCTGGATACGCGCTACGAGGGCTACATTGAAAAGGAGCGCCGGCAGGCGGCGAAGTCCGCGAAGTTGGACGCGATGAAGCTGGACCCGGACCTGGACTACGCCGCCCTCAGCGGGCTCTCCGCAGAGGCCCGGGAGAAGCTGGCGGCCCTGCGGCCCCTTACGGTGGGTCAGGCGGCGCGGATTCCCGGCCTGCGTCAGGGGGATATAGCGCTGTTAATGGTGCTGATCCATCGCTGAGCCGCCCGGTCTCCCGGCGGCTTGACGCGGGGGCAGGCTCATTTTTATAGTGATTCCTGCCGATACTGATCGAATATGGAGAGTCCCATGCGGCGCTGCGCCGGGTTTTTTTACTCCCTTCTTCCCGTTCTGCTGTTTTCCTGCGCTGCTCATCCCGAGGTCCAGGTCCGCATGGAGGAGATTTTTCCCCTGGAACCCTTTACCCACAAGCTTTCGCAGCCCTTTATAGATGCGGGCTACCGGCTGGAGGATTTTCAGTACTACCTGTCTACCAGCGTTTTCCTGGAGCAGCTTGCCCCGACGGAGCGTTTCGTGATCAACCGCCGGGGGGAGGGCGAGATTTGGCGCCGCGATGATATAACGGAGATGCGGATCAATTTCGGTACCGAGGGTGTACTTGCCGGATCCGGCGGCGAATCCGGCGCCGAGCCCCGCGCTGAATTAGACGCCGATTTTGCTGCCGAATTCGACGCCGGGGAAGATTCCGCCGAAACGGGCGAAAGGACGCTCAAAATCCTTTTTGATGAACGTTTCAGAAACAGCCCCTTAACTTTTGTGGAAAGTCCCGTGGACTACTATTTCTATCTTGACTACGATGAGGTGTCCTCCACGCTGGATATAAACGGCGTAAGCTATTCATTCCGTTATGTGGGCAATACGCCGCCCTACCTGCTCTTCCGGCTGAAAGAAAACCTTAACCAGCGGCTGCGCCCGGTCGTCATGCGGGGTGTGCCGGTGCAGCGGGTGGGCATAAGGGAAGAAGCCTCCTTCCCGGTCCTTAAAGCCGGGCAAAACCGGGATGTGGACATCCCCCTTCATAACTATCTGGTGGTTCCGGTGATTCTGGCAAATGTGCGCCTGGAAGCGGACAATGAGAACATGGTGATCTCTCCGTCCACGGGCCGGCAGGTCGGGGAAATTCCCGGCGGCGGAGACCGGGTAGTCACCTTCCGAATCAACATATCCCGGACCTGTCCGCCGGGCCGCCACCGCTTTGAAATGATCTATGCCGACGATTCCGGCGTGGAGCGGCGGGAGTCCTTCTACCTGAACGTAGATTCCTAGCGGCCTCTTGCGCTTGCGTATGCTTACGGTATCGGCAAGGGCCAGCCCTGTGGAATCGCCGGTAAAGGCGGTGCCGTTCCCCCCGGAGGCGGACAGAAAGAAGGGGCCGCCATGAGCCTGCATCTCCCCGCATGGCATTCCACAGGGACGGGGCCTTCCTGGTTCAGGGGGAAGCGGGAGAGGCGTCCGCCATTTTGACGATCTCTTCGATACTCACCGGGCGAAAATCCCGCACGTCCGCACCGACATTGATCGCCCGGTTTCTGTTAAAATATTCGGACGTATGTACATTGTTGTGCACGTGGCCATAAAGGTGTATCGACCCGTGGAAGGCCCCGTCCCACGAAAGAATGGGGTAATGAAAGAGGACGAATTTACGCTTTTCGTGGTAAAGGAGATAATAGTCCTTCACCCACTCAAAGGCCGGCATGATAAAATCAGGGTCTTCAAGGTACCTCTCATGGTTTCCCCGGACCAGATATTTTTTACCCCTGAGAGCCGCCAGTATCCGGTTCGCGTCCCTGCCCGTGCCCCGGTAGAGAAAATCGCCGGGGATGTATATCTCATCGTCATCGGTAACAACGCTGTTCCAGTTATCAATCAGCGCCGCATTCATAGTTGCCGGCGGTACGTTTTTTGTCTATTCGCCGTTTCGTCATTATATTTGGTTTATATGCGCTGGCCCTGATATAGATACTGTTTTTCAGGATTTCATAACAATTTTCACCTATACCGGACAGCTTGTTAAAATGTATCCGCTCAAAATGACGAACCCCGCTACTGCGCCGCCTTGAGCTCCGTCTCCGGAAGGGTCTCCGGGACGGGGGAAGCCGCCCGGTCCACCAGGCCGGAAATATCGCCGTTCCCCCTAAAGCGCAGCACATTCACCATGAAGATGTTGAGCTTGTTCACAATATTCGGGGGAAGGAGATTCCCGTCCACCTCCACGGAAAGGGCCGGATAATTCCGCTCCCGGGCCCAGGGGGTAAAGAGCCCCTCAATGACCCGCCCGATGAGGCAGGCGAAGGGGCTGATGTTTACGATGCCCGAATAGCCCTGCTCCATGGCCGTGGCGGCGACCCCGCTTGAGACGGCGATCTCCGAGTTGAGCTCCAGGTTGACGAAGTACTTTTGGGTGTTTTCCATGATCTCGTGCATATCGTGGGGCGTTTTGGGGATAAGCCCCGTGGGCTCCAGGATTGCGAGGGTCTTCTTCTCTATCGAATGTTTCCACCACATTTCAAGCTCAAGCTTTTTCAGGTCCCGCCAGGGTTTTGAGAGGAAGCGCCGCCCCTTTTTGCGGAGGGCTATGAGTTTTTTGAAGGAATACTCCCGCACAAAATCCAGATAGTGAATCCACTCGGATATGCCGGCCACCTTCACCGCTATGCCCCGCTCGCTCAGCATATCGGTAATTTCCCCCACGGCAAAGTCGTCCCGGCGCACATAGATCTCCCCCACGACAAGCACCCGGGGAAGTTCCGCCAGGCGGCGTTTCAGGGGTATGCGCTTCACGTCCTCCGCAACCCGCCGCAGTTCCGTCCAGATGGTTTTGGGGGCAAATTCAACGGCCCGCATCAGGCGCCGCCATGATTGCTCAAAGTCCTGTTCCGCCTGGACGGGGTCCTCGGCAGTGGCCTTGAGGGCCGTCTGTATATCCTTGAGGTAGTCCGAAAGCACCACGCCCTTCCACATCTCCTGGGCGAAGTTCGGCCCCAACTCGGTATAGGAATTATCCGCCGACAGGGTAAAGATCACCACATTTTCCAGCCGCAGATCCCGAAACAGGTTTTCGTAGTAGACAAAGTACTGCCCCGTCCGGCAGGGGCCCGTGGTGATCGGCACAAAGAGCAGGTAGAGCTCGTCTTTGCGGTAGTTTTCGCTCGCGAAAAACTGAAGGGCGCTCCCCAGCACCAGATGGCTGGGCACGCATTCCTTGCCGGAGGCGTGGGCCCGGGCCACCTGCACGGTTTTCGCCGTGGCCACGGGCAGGGCCTCCGCGTGGATCCCCAGGCTCCGTATCGCGGCCCCTATGTACTCCGTGGAAATGGCCCCCATGTTGGAGAGCAGCACCTTCACCCGCTTGTTCTCCCGCACCTTCACCTTATCGCCGGTCAGATCGTTCTCCAGCCGGAAATCGTTCCCCGCAGCCGCCTGGGAGGGGTCCATCACGAAACGCCAGCCGTTACTGTAACGCTCCGCCTCCAGCGCGCCCTTCTTCGCCCGGTAGCCGTCTATGATGTCCAGAAAGGCCTCTACGCGGGTATCCACCCCCGCATCGGCGGAGTGGGAGTCCAGCTCCAGCACCAGGAAGGGCTTCTGCCCCATGATCCACTTGATATAGTGGAGAATGAAGGAATCCGGGGCGCAGGAAAAATTGGTGATATAGCTGACATAGATATTATCTTCGTTCTTCAGCAGGGCGGCGGCCTTCAGGTCCTGCTGCCCGTAGTACCAGTACATATTGGGGAAGATACCCTCGCCCTCGAAGGGCAAAATGTCAAAGGGAACCACCGAATAACCCCGGGTGGAAAACTTGCGGGGTATCCCCATATTCGCCTCCGGCGTAAAGGCATTGTAGGGCCGCCCCAGAATCGCTATCACCGGCCGGTCGGCCTTGCGGGCGTCTTCCAGCGCCTCGCGGCCCAGCCTGCGCTCCGCCTCAAAGCACTCCTCCTGCTTGCGCAGGGCCTTCTCAAAGGCGGCCTTCGTCTCCGCCTCGCCGATGCCCAGCCGTTCGGCCATCACGGAAAAAAGCTCCAGCGCCTTGACCTCGCCGAATTTGAAACTTACCACCAGGGGGAGAAATTTATTCTTGTCCACATCGGGAAAAGCTTTTTCAATATAGTAGGGCAGACTCTGCGTAATGGGGCAGAAATTGGCGTGCACCGTCTCCTCGTAACTCGGCATATCCCGGAAGTGGGGCAGCAGCACATAATCCGCCCCCTTGTCCAGACAATCCTGCACCGCCCCGTGGGCTATCTCCGCCGGGAAACAATAGGTCGATTCCGCCCTGGCCACCCCGGCGTGGGCCACCTCGGTGGAAAGAAAGGTCCTTATGCCCAGCTCGTGAAAGAACCAACTGTACAGCGGGTAGAGCGTGTGGGTGGAAAAACAGCGGGGAATACCCACGGTAAAGGGCCGGCGGTAGGCCGTCCCGGCATCCCCGGCGGGGGCGGCGTATTCCTCAAACAGCAATTGCTGCCGGCGCTCCACATAATCAAAGACCGGCACATCCTTCACCCGCTTGCGCATATTCGTGTACCTGTTGCAGCGTCCGCCGAACATATACTTCGCGCTCTTCCCGCCGCCGCCCAGGGAAAGCACCTGAATGGGGCAGCGGTTCTCGCAGGCTTCGCAGGTAAAAACCCGCTCGTAGCCGATCTCCCTGGCCAGGAGATCGTCAATCACCAGCTCCGTCCCGGCAAGCAAATCCGCCTCGTGCTTCCGCCTGGCCAGGAGCGCCACGCCGAAACAACCCATAAGCTCCGGCGCCGGGGGCACCAGAATCTCCTTGTCCAGCAGCATGGCAAAGGCCAGGGGCACCGCCGGATTCTTGGCCACCCCGCCCTGGAGGAATATTTTCCCCCCTATGGTCCGGTTCCCCACCACCCGGTTAAGATAATTAGACACGATGGAACAGGCTATGCCCGCGGTAATATTCTCCCGGCTGGCCCCCTGCTGCACCGCCTTGCGTATATCACTGTTGATAAAGGCGGAACAATGCTCCCCGAACTTACAGGGCGCGTCGGCCTTCAGCGCGATGGGGCCTATGTCCCGGGCGCTGTGAATCGAAAGATCCCCCGAGGCGGACTCCTCCAGAAAAGAGCCCGTTCCCGCGGAACAGGCCTCGTTCATGGCATAATCGATGGGCACCCCGTTCTTAAGCAGCACGTACTTGGCGTCCTGCCCCCCAATCTCGAAGATAGTCTCCACCTCCGGATCAAAATACGTGGTCCCCACGGAATGGGCTATGATCTCATTGTAAACCCCGGAAGTTTCCAGAAACACCCCCAGAATCTCCCGGGAAGAGCCCGTCGTAGCCACCAGCCGGATGTCCACGGCCTTGTCCCCCGTATCCTCCACCACCTTATCCTGAATAACCCGGAGGCACTCCTTCAGGGCCTTCACCGGGTCTCCGTGAGTGCGCCCGTAGTGGCTTGCCACAATCTCGTCGTTCTCCATATCCACCAGGCAGGCCTTCGTCGTCGTGGAACCCCCGTCCACCCCCAGAATATAGCGCCGCCCCGCCCGGACCTTCCCCTCTTTCGCCTCAAAGAACCGCACCTTGCCCTGCCAGTCCGTCAAAGCGCCCAGGGAGCCGAAACGCACCGCGTTGGCCTTGAGCAGCCTCTCCACCGGCGGCAGGGGGCTCCCGGACTCCCGGGCCAGCGCCGCCGCGCCCAGAGCCTCAAAAACCGATGCCTCCCGGGGAATAATGAACTCGATATGGGGCGCCTTTTCCCGGATAAACCGGATAATATGCCGGTTCAGCGTAACCCCCCCGGCCAGCACCACCCGGCCCCGGTTGATCCGCGCCCGCTTCAGGAAATCGATAACCTTCACCGCCGTCACATCGGAGAGGGAGAGGACAATATCCTCCTTCGTGGCCTCCCGCTTGTTCAGCCGGTGCGTGCAGTCGCTCTTCATAAACACCGAACAGCGCGTGGAAAGCGGGTAGACCTTGGCCGTATCGGGCACCCCGTCAATATCTTCGAGCTTCATATCCATCCGGGCGAGCTGCTGCTTCAAAAATTCCCCCGTACCGGAGGCGCACTTATTCCCGGAAAAATTATTGATAATCTTCCCGGAAGCGTCCAGCGAGTAGACCACCATATCCTCGCCGCCCATACTCACCACAGCGTCGGCCTCAAGCCCCAGCGCCCTCAGCGCCGCCTCCGTACAAAGCGGCTCCAGCGTACCCGTAACATCGAACATAAACCGGCCTTCATTACCGGTCACCAGCGCGGGAATCCCCTCAGGAATCCGCCCCTCCGAAAGAAGCCGCCGCACGGCGGAGGCAAAATCCCCCTCATGAGGCGTAAAAGCGCTCCACGTAACCACGCCGTCTTCCATTAAGACCACCTTCAAACTGGTGGACCCGATATTGATACCTAATGACTGCATGATACCTCGCTGCATTGCGGCTGCCGGACCCGGCTCCATCGCTTGTCCCAGATGCCCCTGAAAGCCGGAGGGTATATATTAGTAACTAAATCAAGTATAAACCTGACCCTGCATGACCGCCATCATAACAGGCGCGAAAACTTGATTCAAGGCCGGAAAAGAAGGAATAAGAGGAAGAATCAGGAGGAGGGGGCCGAGCCCCCTACGCTCCAGCCTCCTCGGGCCTGCGGCCCTCCGGGGTCTTCCGCTACCCCCGTGCGGGGCTCTGCCCCGCAACGCCCCGTTGGGGTCTTTAATGCCGCGCTAGCGGCTGCCATAGCCCCCCTAAGACTAAACTTGACCCACAAATACGAATAAAGATTTATAACCACGAACACGAAGAGCACAAAGGGAGAACCCTCCGCACCCCGTTTTTCAGCGGTTTTTCTTGTTCTTTCGTAATCATCTTGCTTCCTTCGTGTCCTCTACTTTTCCTCAGTTCCATAGCGGAAAAGTGCCCTTTACTTTTCCTCGCTTCCATAGCGGAAAAGTGGTTAAATTCTTCATTGCTTTCCTTCCGGTAAAGCCTATCGTGTTTTCCCTGCTTCACGCAGAATTTTGCTTACAGCAAACGGAAGCGCCAATAACAACAGGGCGCTCCCGCTGCATATAAGAATAACGTCAATAGGAACAATATCGCCGAGCGGGCCAAAAAGCAGCATACCGGCGGGCATCATCAAGGTAGCGGCCATGGTAAAAACGCCAAACACGCGCCCCATATATTCCGGCTCCGCCCTCTCCTGCAGTAAAACCATAAAGGGCGTTGTCAAAAAAGGCGTCGTAAGGCCAAGGTAGGCCATAATTGCGGCGTACACCCAGAAATTGCCTGTAATGCCGAGGGCGATGCTTCCGGCTCCCTGCATTACCGTCACCAGCATTATTGAACGGATCCGGTTTTTTAAACCGCCCCATACGCTTAACAGAACACCCCCCGCCGTCATACCAACAAGAAACGTAATTTCCACCGCCGTAAGCCGCCACACATCGGCGCCAAAATCCCGTGTAACCTGCAGGGATGTAAGATATGCCAACGGCGAATAAGCGAAAAAAATCAGCGCATACATGACAATAAGCCGCAGAATTAAACCATGTTTGGCAACATACCCGAAACCTTCTTTCAGTTCATGGAAATATTTGGCAAGCGGCGACTGCTTTATGCCGTCCCTTGATGCCTCCCCCAAACTATCTGCCTCAGCCTTCGGGACCGGCGGAACCTTGACCATAAAAAACACAATACTGATGCCGATTGCCGCGGTAACCACGTCAATAAAAAAGATATACGCTATGGGGGCAAGCATCAAAAGCGCGCCGCTTGCTATAGGCGACAGTAAAGTGATACCTGATTGAATACTGCTGTTTATGCCGTTTATTCGCGTGAGGTGTTTCTCCGGCACAATCTGCGGAATAAGCGCATTGACTGCCGGTATTTGTACGCCCTGCCCCATTGCCCGCACGGCCGCACAAACGAGCAACACCCCGATGCTGTCAAAACCTGTTAAAAAGAAAAGGGCCGCCGCAAGGGAAGCCAGGGCGATTGCGGCATCCGCGGCGTTGATTACATATTTGCGGTTAAATCTATCCGCAAAGACACCTCCGAAGGGTGAAATAAAAAATGCAGGCAGCATTCCGCAGAGCGCGAAAAGCGTCATCATGGACCCGGATTTAGTCTTGAGAATAAGATGCCACAAAATGGCATATTGCACCAAAGCAGAACCAAAAAGTGAAAAAGCCTGCCCCGATAAAAATAATGCTGTATTCCTTTTCCAGCCGGTTTCCATAAATAACCCTATACCACACCTTATTCAAAATGTCAATAAAGAAAATCAAATGCTATGGGCACCGCCTGCGGCGGCAAATTTGGGCTAAACAAATGGCGTATAACGTTCCGGCGGAACCTGAACCGCCTACTGACTTTCTGATTGCTGCGATAGCAGCTACTCAGCGTATGCAGTCCTTATGCGAAGCACCCTGCTTCAAAGAAAATTTATTAGTCTTCATATGAATAAGTTTCGTTATAATATTCGTGCAAAGATTTTCCTTGAAAATTCCAATATCGAGTAGGCTGAACAGCATAATCAA